>JANLFS010000028.1:18134-18992 GCA_024655925.1 Bacillota bacterium
CGCCAGGGTAATCGCACCTGATCTTGAGATAACCAAGTCTGCACAGGCGAGTGCGAGCGGCATGTTGTAAATGTATGGCGCAACTATAATGTCTCCGCCCGCCGACTCAGGTATACCCCCATCTGAGGAAGACCTTACCGGAAGGCCCAGGTCTCGAGCAAGGGCGATAACGCGATCATAATTGCGCCGACCCGTCGAGAGGAGGTACTGCACTCCCTTCTTCTCTGCAAGCGCGGGCAAGGCGCGAATCAGGGCATCATTGATTCGCTCCGATCCTTGGCTCCCACCGAAAGCCAGCACTGTCCGGAAATTGGGCCGCAGGCCCAGGGCTTTGATCCCTTCTTCTCTGGTGGCCCTGAGCACCTCAGGGCGTATTGGATTTCCGGTCAGAACCGCCCGTGAGGGAAGGGCGAGGGACTTTCTCGACTCCTCCCAGCTTATCGCCACCACCCGTGCGTAACGCGAGAGGAACCTGTTGGTGGCGCCGGGAACCACATTCTGCTCGTGAATCACAGTGGGCACACCCAGGATCACCGCCGCCAGCACCACTGGACCAGAAGCGTATCCCCCAGTGCCCACCACCACGTCCGGCCTGAAACTGCCCACAATTGCCAAGGACTGCACCAGACCCACCGCGGCCTTGCCAACCGTCACCACAAGCCCAGGCGAGAGTTCGCGCTTGAACCCTGATACCACTATGGGGCGAAAATCAAAGCCCTCCCTGGGCACGAGATCCCGCTCGAGCCCGTGCGCGCTCCCAACGAAGAGAACCCGCGCCTCGGGGTGACGGCGGGCAAGTGCCTTCCCGACTGCGAGGGCCGGATAGATGTGCCCCCCTGTCCCTCCGCCGGCCAGAAG
>JANLFS010000028.1:19002-31112 GCA_024655925.1 Bacillota bacterium
GGAACCTTGTTCGTTTCACCGTCTACCACCTTCCGCGCCCGGCGACCTATCGCTGCCCCACGTACCGGGAGATGTTGAGCAGGATCCCGATTCCCGCGAGCATCGGGACCAGGGACGACCCACCTGAACTGATCAAGGGGAGAGTGATCCCGGTGACCGGGAGGCTTCCGGTGACCACTCCGATGTTAATGACCGCCTGCAAAGTGACCATGATGGTCACGCCCGCCGCAAGAAGCGATCCGAACGTATCAGGGGCGTTCATTGCGGTTCGGAATCCCCTCCACGCGAACAGCATATACAGAGCCACGACTCCCGCCGTGCCTATGAACCCGAGTTCCTCCCCGATGATGGCAAATATGAAGTCCGTGTGCTGTTCGGGAAGGTAGTAGAACTTCTGCCTCGAGAAGCCCAGACCCAGTCCAACCAGGCCTCCCGAACCGAGAGCCAGAAGAGACTGGATTATATGGAACCCCGAATCCAGGGGATCGTCCCAAGGCCTCAGGAAAGCTGTGAGCCGCCTCCACCTGTAGGGCTCCATCCACGCGAGTACCAGGACCGCAGGCACGGCCAAGCCCGCCATCCCGATCAAGTGCGCGGAGTTCGCCCCCGCCGCAAGGAGCATGAACCAGGTGACGCCACCTATCGCCACTGTGGTACCGAGGTCCGGCTCCAACATGATCAGGCCTGCCATCACCCCCACCAGGATGAGCGGCACCACGATCCCCCGCCAGAAGCTCCGGACCCTCTCGGGGGAGGTAGATAGATAACACGCGAGGAAGATCACAAGGGAGAGCTTGGAGAGTTCCGAAGGCTGCACCCGCAACGGGCCGAAGCCCAGCCACCGCCGAGATCCCGCCACCAGCACTCCAACCCCTGGAACGACCACGAGTGCCAGCATCAGAACGGACACCACTACCATGGGCACGGCGAACTTGGCCCAGACCTTGTAGTTCACGTTCATGGTGATAACCAGGGCGACCATGCCTATGGCCGCCCACAGCGACTGGCGCTTCAGGTAGTAGTATGGGTCCCCGAGTTCGTGATAGGCCGTGACCGAACTCGCACTGAAGACCATTATGATTCCGGTCCCCAAAAGAGCCAGAGTGGCCATGAAGATGAGGAGGTCCGGAAGCCCTCGTCGATCACCCATGTGTCTCCTCCCGAGCAACCCATGGTTACTATAGCCCCATGAAGCCTATAGCCGCGAACACACCAGCGACGATCCAGAACCTCACGACGATCTGTGTCTCCGCAAGCCCGGTCAGCTCGAAGTGGTGGTGGAGCGGGGCCATTCGGAGGACTCTGCGTCCTGTGAGCTTGAACGAGATCACCTGAGCCGCCACGGACAAGGTCTCCGCGACAAAGACGCCTCCGACGATGAAGAGCACCAGCTCAGTCTTGGTCAAAATGGCCAGGGACCCGAGGGCGGCACCGAGTGCAAGAGACCCGGTATCCCCCATGAAGACCTGTGCCGGGTAGACGTTCCACCATACAAATCCGAGGCACGCACCACCGAGGGCCCCGGCGAACGCGCACATCTCCCAGGAGCCCAAAGACGAGGCGATTACGGAGTACGCAAACGCCGCAACTGCCGAGGCCCCAGCAGCCAGGCCGTCCAGGCCGTCAGTGAGGTTGACTCCATTGGACGCGCCTGTCACGACGATCGCGGCAAACGGAATGTACCAGAAGCCCAGATCCAACCTGATGCCACCAGTGAACGGCACTGCCACCGTGGGCCCGAGGCTTGGCTCCAAGTACGCGTAAACCCCCAGAATCGCCCCGAGTAGCAGCTGGAACAGAAGCTTCTGCCTGGCCCTGAGTCCAAGGGATCTCCTTGCCACAATCGAGATGTAGTCGTCTAGCATACCGACCAGCCCGAACGACGTCATGAGGAACAAAGCCCAGGGCAGTGTCTGGAACCCCGGAGAGGCCGACACGGACCCCACAAGCGTGGCGAGGATGATAATGACCCCTCCCATGCTGGGCGTCCCGGACTTCTTGAGATGAGAAGCGGGACCGTCGGATCTGACCACCTGCCCATACTTGAGCCTCCTCAGGTAGGCGATGATCACCGGAGCTACCAGCAGACTCGAGGTCAACGAGATAATTGCGGCGCAGAGCATGAATGTCACGGGCGACCACCCGATTCAGTCCTGGCCTCTCCCGCGAGGGCAGACACGATTTCCTCCATCCGCATTCCCCTTGATCCCTTTACCAGGACCACGTCCCCCGGCTCAGCCATGGAGGCGACGGCCAGGGCGGCCTCGCGATTGGTGGCACACACAACTGCGCGCCTGGGGTCCATGCCTGCGTCCACCGCGGCCCGGGCGGCAATGGCCGCAAGATCTCCAACAGTGATGATGGCGTCGATGTGGGAACCAAACACATGCCTTCCCACCTCCCGGTGGGCTGCCTCCGCCCTTCCGCCGAGTTCGAGCATGTTCCCGAATACCACAATAACCCGGCGACCTGCGGCGTACTCGATAGCAGCAGTCACCGCACACTTCATGGAATCGGGGTTGGCATTGTACGTGTCATCCACTATTGTGTAGCCTGAGGAGGACGAGACGAAATGCATGCGTTTGTCGGAGGGAGTGAATGCCAGCAGTCCGGAGGCCATGGAACCAGGGCTAACTCCCAGTTCAACGCCTACTGCCAGCGCTGCCAATGCATTGAGGACGTTGTGCCGGCCCGGCAGCGGAACGGTGAACCTGGTGTCGTCCAGCGGCTCACCGCCTACGATGAGTGAGAACGACACTCCTGCCTCGCCCGTCTGTATCTCATCCGCCCGGACATCGTTTCCTTCGGCAAAGCCGAACAGGATGGACCGCGCACTGGTCCATGTCCGCATCTCTCGAGTGAAGGGGTCGTCCCCGTTGAGTACCGCGAGGCCTGAAACTGGCAACGAGGTGATGAGTTCACCCTTCGCTCGGGCTATGCCGTTTCTGGTCCCGAAAAACTCAATGTGTGCGTCTCCCACGTTCGTCACGACTCCGACGTCGGGTCGGGCAATTCGGGCCAGGTCAGCGATTTGTCCGGGGCCGCGCATCGCCATCTCTACCACGGCCACATCGTGGTCGGGGCGTAGCCCGAGAAGGGTCAGAGGCATTCCGATCTCGTTGTTCATGTTTCCGGAGGTGGCCAGGACTCTGTGCTCAGTCTCGAGCACCGATGCGATCATGTCCTTCGTGGTGGTCTTGCCAGCACTCCCAGTCACTCCCACCACCTTCGCCTGTTGACGTGACCTGTGGTAGGCCGCGAGACGCCCGAGTGCAGACAAGGTATCAGGAACGAGGATGAGCCCGAACTGCTCCGGCGCTTCGAACTTGGGGAGGACGGAGACAACCGCCCCGACCGCGCCCCGAGCGACAGCTTGGTCCAGGAAATCGTGGCCGTCTGCGTGCTCGCCGCGAAGAGCGAAAAACAAACACCCTTCCCCGGCCAGTCGGGTGTCAACTGTCACATGCTTCACTTCACCCGATGGCGCCCCAGCAAGCAGGCTTCCGCCCACTGCGCGCGCCACTTCGGAAAGGTCATACCCCAGCATCCATCTCCATCTCCCCGAGTGCTGCACGGACTTCTTCTCTGTCATCGAAATGCACGGTACGGTCTCGGAAGATCTGATAGGTCTCATGCCCTTTCCCAGCAATCAGTACCAAGTCTCCCGCGCGGGCCATCCTCACTGCGCGGCGAATGGCCTCACGTCTGTCAGTGACCGCTTCGTGCGGGGCGGAACCCACGCCCGCCACGATCTCTGTGATGATCGCCTCCGGATCCTCGCTGCGGGGGTTGTCAGACGTAACTATCGTGTAGTCTGCCATCTCCCCAGAGATCCTGCCCATGAGTGGGCGCTTGGTTCGGTCCCGGTCGCCGCCACACCCAAATACGCATATCACCCTGGCCCGGGCCACGTCTCGTGCAGTCTCGAGTACACTCTGAAGACTGTCGGGGGAGTGCGCGTAGTCCACTACCACAGAGAAGCCCAACCCCGTCCGGACAGACTCGAACCTTCCGGGCACACCCGAGAACCCCTCAACCGCTTTTGCAGCTAGGCCCAGATCAAGCCCCATCGATGTACACGCTACAATAGCGGCCAGAGTGTTCTTCACGTTGAACCTGCCCAGCAGCGGAGACTTGACCTCCGCCCGCTCCGGCGGTTCAGCACGGGTGATCCGATATCGGATTCCAGACGCATCCAGAGAGATGTCCTCTGCCCGAAAATCGGCCGGCCGGCCGCATGCATACGTCGTGACCAGTGCGCCGGCTTCCTCCGCCGCCTGGGCCATAGCATGCCAGTGTGCGTCATCCGCGTTTATCACCGCACGCTTGGGCCATGGCTTCCCCTGACGCCTCCCGTATCTGCCGAGAGAACGGAAGAAAGCGGCTTTTGCCGCAATGTAATTATCCATGGTACCGTGGAAGTCAAGGTGGTCGTGGCCTATGTTGGTGAAGACCCCCACGTCGAAATCAACCAGGGCGATTCTGTCAAGCGCCACTGCATGGGATGACACTTCCATCACGGCGTGGGTCTGACCTGCGGCCTCCATCTCGCCCATGAGTGCCTGAAGGTCTGACGCCTCCGGCGTGGTGTTCCGCGCTGCCCGGACGCCCAGCCCCGTCCTGTAAGAGACCGTTCCGATGAGGCCCACACCGTGTCCTGCGGCCTCCAGGACGGCCGTTATTATGTGCGTGGTCGTGGTCTTGCCCTTGGTTCCGGTAACCCCCACGACCTTCAAGCGCGCCGAGGGGTCACCGTAGAACGTTCGGGAGATCTCTGCGAGCGCGGCACGGGCGTCTGCCACCCGGACCACTGCCACTCCATCCGGCACCTGGACGTCCCGAGAGACCAGAACGGCGGTTGCGCCTCGTTCCACCGCCTGAGGTATGAAATTGTGCCCGTCCACATGGAGGCCAGGCACCGCCGCAAAGAGCGCGCCGGGCCCCGCCACATCCCGGGAATCGTAGGTGACATGGGATATGACGGTACCCAGGTCCCCACGAGTCGCCTGGACCTGCACTTCCTGGATCAGGTCTCCGAGAGTCCTCCGTGCCACCTGGATCAGTCCTTTAGGAATATGGTAATGGCCGTGCCCTTCCTGACACGTGTCCCAGCCGGCGGGTCCTGGCTTCGTACGATGCCGCTGCCTTTGGGGGCCACACCCAAGCCTCTCGCGCCGAGGACAAGCGCCGCTTCTTTCAGAGTCTTCCCAGTGACATCCGGCACCTCTACCTCAATGCTTTCAAGATTATACAGCTCCTCATGTCCGAAGTAAACGATGACGGTGGTCCCCGCATTCACCTGCGAGCCGGCCTTCGGAACCTGGTTTGTCACGATCGGCCCGGTACCCTCTGCCCTCATCCCGAGCCTGGCGGAGTACATGATCGCGGCTGCCTCGTCCCCGGTCATGCCCGTGACGTTCGGGACGGTGACCTGGGCTGGCTCCGGAGGGGCTACCGACCCAAGAGCGTATGTCGGAGGAATCTCCATGTATCTCAGGCTATCCTCGACCACTGCCTGGAATACGGGCGCCGCTATCACCCCGCCGAATTTCACCGGAACCGACGGCTCGTCAAGCACAACCAGAACGGCGATTCTCGGGTCATTGGCCGGCGCGAAGCCCATGAAGGACGCTATCCGCTTGTCACCGTACCGTCCTGCCTCAGGTTTCTGCGCAGTCCCGGTCTTCCCCGCGACTGCGTACCCCGGCACCGCAGCCCTCGTCCCCGAACCATTGACCACCACCGACTGAAGGATGTTCACGAGCTCGCGGGACGTACGCTCGGATATGACCTGCCTGATCCTGGTGGGGGAGAATCTGGCCACGGTGGCTCCCTTCAGGTCGATCACCTCGCGGACCAGCATCGGCTTCATGAGAACCCCGCCGTTGGCAACGGCGCACAATGCGTTCAGCAGCTGCAGTGGAGTCACGGACACACCCTGCCCGTATCCGTAGGTTGCGAGCTCGACCGGGCCTATCGACTTGGGCTGGTGCATCAAGCCGGTGGCCTCTCCAGGGAAATCAATCCCGGATTTCTCACCGATCCCGAAAGCCCTCATGTACTGGAGGAACTTATCCGTGCCCAACCTCAGGGCGAGGGTGGCGAAAACAGGGTTGCAGGAGTTCTCGGTGGCCTCAATGAAGGTCTGAGACCCGTGCCCGCCCGGTTTCCAGCAGTTGAGTATCCTGTCTTCGACCTTCAGATATCCCGGGTCGTAGAACTGCGACGTGCTGCTGACGATACCTTCCTCCATGGCGGCGGCCGCGGTCACCACCTTGAACGTAGAGCCCGGTTCGTAGATGTCGCACACTGCAAAATTGCGCCTGAACTGGGCCGGATAATCGTTGTACGAGTTGGGGTTGAAAGCGGGGCGCATCGCCATGGCGAGGACTTCGCCATTCCTCGGATCCATCGCCAGCACCAGCCCGCGTACGGAACCCGTATCTTGCATCGCCCTGTCTAGCTCGCGCTCGCATATGTACTGAATGACCTCATCTATCGTGAGGACGATGCTCATGCCGTCCGAAGGAGGCACGTATGAGTGTCTGCCCTCGGGTATCTCTTTCCCTGTGGCGTCGCGCTCCGCGACTACCTGCCCTCTGACCCCACGGAGGTATGTGTCATAGAATTTCTCCAACCCCTCAAGACCCTGGTTGTCGGTGCCCGCGATTCCCAGGACCTGAGCCGCCAGAGTATCTTTGGGGTAGAACCTCTGACCACTCTCGCTCACTCCAATGCCAGGCAGGCCCAGATCACGGACGGCCCTGGCAACCTCGGGGCCCACCTTTCGCTTGAGCCATACAGTCTGCTGTCTCTGTGTAACCAGTCTGAGCAGCGCCTCCTCGCTCATCCCGAGCACTGGAGCGAGGCTCCGCGCAGTCCGTACAGGGTCAGAGATCTCGGCTGGTATGGCATAGATGGAATCTGCGCTCATGCTGACCGCGAGCTCTCGCCGCTTGCGGTCGTAGATAGTTCCTCTCTTGGGGTCTACGGGGACCGGCCTCATTCGCTGCTCCAACGCAAGCCTGCGGAAAGCCGAGTTTTGAACAATCTGGACCCACGCAAGCCTGAGAACCAGAGAAGAGAAAGCGAAGCCCACCAGGAAGAAGATGAAGTAGATCCTCCTCCTGACCACGACCGAGGAGGCAGGCCTTCTCGACACAGCAATCTCCGTCAATTCCAGTGCCCCCAGACAGATCGGATCCTATTGAAGCACAGAGGGCAGCGGAACCGGCGCCCGCGCGAACCAGGCCGCAACGAGATTGGACGCTGCAGCCACCGCCATCTGCTCGAGGAATGAGACCGCCCCGGCAAGGACGGTCGGGGGCTCCCCAAGGGCGTGAGACTCGGGCCCTTGGGACTCCACGGCGGCGATGAGAGGCCTGGCATCAACGACAACCACCCCTACCTCGCGTGGGTTTACCATCCCCAGCTTGGTGCGGGCGATTGTGTCTATCCGGTCCAGTGAAGTGAGCCTGGACAGTTCCAAGGATCGGCGGTCCCACTCATTGCGGAGCGACTGCAGCCTTGCATTGGCATGGGAAAGCCGGTCGCACGCCCGAACGATCTCAGCACGCAGTACAAGATAGGATACGAGAAGACCCATGGCGGCACATGTGACCAGCGCGCACGTGACCATGAACCTCGCGGCGCGGCGTGCCCTCCTCCTGGTGTTCCTCGCCCCGTATTCACCTATCCTCCGCATTGCGCTGGGGTTTTGCCCTGCATACGCTGTTTCCATGCCTATTCATCCTTTCGTGCGCCTAGAACCTTCATCGCGGCTCTCAGTCTGGCACTCCTCGCTCGCGGGTTGTCCAGCACTTCCTGAGCAGACGGTGTCACTGGCTTCCGCGTCAGGACCTTCGCTGTTGGCTTCCTTCCACACACGCATACCGGCATTTCGGGTGGACAGACGCACGGGCGCTCCGCGGCGCGAAAGGTCTCCTTGACCCGCCTGTCCTCGAGAGAATGGTAGGATATAGCTACCACGCGTCCACCAGGAACCGTCACTGCCAGTGCACCTGCGAGCCCTTGCTCGATGCTCTTCAGTTCATCATTGACTGCGATCCTGAAAGCCTGGAAAGTGCGGCGCGCCGGATGCGGCCCGTCCCGCCGCGCCCCTCTCGGCACTGCCGCCTTGATGACGCGGACCAGGTCTCCGGTGGTGGAGATTGGCCGAGACTCTCGCTCCTGCGCGATGAACGCGGCTATACGAGCTGCCCATTTCTCCTCGCCATACTCCCTGATGATCTCGGCGAGCACGTCCACGGGGAGGGAGTTCACGAGGTCCGCCGCGGTCGGTCCAGATTCCGGGTCCATCCTCATGTCGAGCGGCGCATCCTCCCTGTATGTGAAACCCCGCCCAACCTCATCAAACTGGTACGAACTGGCCCCGAAGTCGAAGAGCACCCCATCTACCCTACCTATTCCGGCGTCCGCGAGGGCCTGTGGCAGGTGGCGGAAGTTGGCGCGGATCAGCACCACCCTGCAAGGCGCGGATTTCAGGGCCTCGCGTGCAGCCCGGAGTGCGTCCGGATCCCGGTCCATCCCCACCAGGGTACCATCCTCTCCCAACAGGTCCGCAATCACGGTGGCGTGGCCGCCCCCGCCAATGGTGCAGTCGACCATGGTTCCGCCCGGTGCGGGCGCCAGGTACCGTATGGCCTCGTTCAGCATCACAGGGCGGTGCGAGTAATCCATTTGCTCAACTCCGGACGGGAAGCAGCGATCAGCCCAAGGATACCAGCTTCTCCGCGATACTCTCGTAGGATTGGGACATCTTGTCGAGGTAGACCTGCCACTGGGCTGCGGCCCAGATTTCGAATCTAGTTGAGACTCCTATGATGACAATGTCCCTCTCGATCTTCGCGTATTCCCTGAGATGGCTGGGGATAAGCGCCCGTCCTTGCTTGTCTATGTCGCACTCAGATGCGCCCGAGAAGAACATCCTCGAAAACGCACGGCCGTCGGCTAGAGTCATGGGAAGGCTCGCGAGTTTCTGCTCCTGGTTCCTCCACTCCGATTCGGGAAACCCGAAGAGGCAAGTGTCCAGCCCTCTGGTGACTATGAAGTGTCCGCCCAGCTCCTCGCGGAATCTGGAAGGGACTATGATGCGTCCTTTGTCGTCCAGAGAGTGCCTGTACTCCCCTATGAACACCGCGATCCCACCACTTTGATCCACTTTCCTCCACTTCGGCGTATCTGTTCGCCATCGCTAGCGGTTCTCCTTCAAGATCGCGCATAGAATCGCCCATATTTTTCAATGCGAACACGCGGAGACACGAAAAGGAAAGGAGAGGGTCGAAACCCTCTCCAAAGGTGTGAGTCACGAGGGCAGTGGCCTTCTCAGGATGCCACCTTCAGTCGCAGGTAGTCCTCTCTCATGATGGTCATCAGGACAATCACCCGGGGTTCCTGGCCGTCCCCCAGCCGTCTACTCACCACGCCCTCACGCCTGAAACCGCACTTCTCGTAGCATTTGGTGGCACGAGGGTTGTCCTCGCAGACCCTCAGGTAGACCCGTCTCAGGTTCATCTCCTCGAAAGCTACATCGAGCATCGCAGCGACTGCGTCTGTCCCGTAGCCTCGGCCCCAGAATCGCCGGTCTCCTATGCGTATGATCAGTTCAGCGTCACCGCTCCTCCAGGCAATCTCCGTGAGCTCGATCTCCCCGATCAGGTCCCCGTGCGGCCCTTCGATGGCCATGGCCACGCTGTTGCGGTCGCGCATGAGCTTCTGGTACCTCTCCCTTGAGGCCGCTCCGTCTCTGGGGGTCCCCCCCATCAGACGGGCGATCTCAGGGTCCTGGTCCCAGGCCGCAAGCTTGGGGAGATCCGACTCGACCAGGGGGCGTATTACCGCCTTGTCCCCTTCCCGCATCTAAGACCCCTCTTCCGCTTTGACTCCACCTCCCCATGTGGGGTTCCTGTTTCTCCTTTCCCGGCTGGATACCTCCAAGAAGTTGTATCCAGAGTCGGGCACTGGGTGAATAATGGGCAAAAGAAAATGCCGCGAGTTCGGCCGGCCCCAAACCTCCCGGCATTTATGAGAATATTAGGGCTCTTGTCCGGGCAGCAGCACGGGTCTGCTACACTACCTGGGCTGAACGATGAGCTTGATCGCCGTGCGCTCTTCCCCATCAATCATGACATCCACAAAGGCGGGTACGCAGACAAGGTCAAGACCGCTGGGCGCGACGAACCCGCGGGCTATCGCCACAGCCTTGACAGCCTGGTTGATGGCTCCGGCCCCAATCGCCTGGACTTCAGCACCGCCACGCTCCCTTATCACGCCTGCCAGCGCACCCGCAACTGAGTTAGGATTGGATTTGGCGGAGACTTTGAGTACCTCCATCACGCCTACCTCCTGACATCGCGTTTCAAAACCCTGTGCCGCTTCAGTTTATTAGTCGTCCAGTGCAAAATTCCTCCTCTTGACGTGGCCGTACTACGCACTCATTCAGCTATTTCCCGGACGCGTTGGATTGACCTGGCTCTGCCCGTAGCATGGTCGATGTCGATGATCACTCCCTCCACCACTACGGGACCTCGGGCGACGTTAAATCGGGTGGGCAACCCGGTGAGGAATCTCGGCAGGACCGTGTCGGGGTCCATCCCGATCACCGAGTCAATCGGGCCCGACATGCCCAGGTCTGTTATGTAAGCTGTACCTCTTGGAAGCACCCGCTCATCAGCCGTCTGGACGTGAGTGTGTGTCCCCACAACCGCGGATACACGCCCATCAAGGTGAATCGCGAGAGCCTGCTTCTCGGAAGTAGCCTCGGCGTGAAAATCCACGACGATGGCATCTGCACTCGAGGCCACCATGTCCACCACCGCGTCACCAATCTCGAATGGGCTGTCTATGGGGTCCATGAACACGCGCCCCTGCAAATTGATGACAGCAAGGCGGTAGCCATGGTTTCTCACGATATGGAACCCAGAGCCCGGCACAGCTCTGGGGTAGTTCGCAGGCCGCAGGACTCTGGGTTCGATGGGCAGGTAGGCTGCCATCTCCCTCTTGTTCCATACGTGGTTTCCCGTGGTGATCACATCCACCCCGGCATCAAGAAGCTCCCGGGCGACCTCAGGAGTGAGCCCCATTCCTCCAGCCGCATTCTCCCCGTTTGCCACCACGAAGTCACATAAGCCACCGGCACGCACTTCCGCGATCTTCCGGATAGCCCACGTCCTGCCTGGCCGACCCATGATGTCTCCGAACATTGCCACCTGCATCAAAAGACCCTCTCCCAAACGCAAGGGGGCAGGACTCGATGGTATCCTGCCCGCTTTATTCCACGATATTCTCAACCCGGGCTCAGCTGGAACCGAGAGGTCGGTTGAACACGACCACCCGTCCCTCCTCGCGATACCCTATGAGTTTCTTTTCCTGCATGGTTTCTTTCAGGTCAGCGAGGAGGTTCTCGATGAACTCCTCCTGGACCTCCATTTCCTCTTCTTCGAGCGCGTCCGAACGGTCCTTTATCAGGTCCTCACCGAAGGCCTCGAGAACCAGACCAATCAGGAGGGAGATCTCCTCCCCGGTGAGAGTGGATACGTCGCGGGTCATCTGAATCTGGGTTATCCCGTCGATGTAGCAGGCGGCGATCTTGGCAACGGGTGCCTGTTCGAGCCTAAGAAGATGCAGGTAAACCGATATGCTGGAGAGAGCCCTGGTGCGGAAGTCCTCGAATTCCTCAGGTTTCAGCGCCCGTGCAACCATGAAGGAGAACTCGAGAGACCTGGCGTCGGGAACATAGGATACGGTGCATATCTCCGGGTACCTGACCAGGATCGAAACCAGGAGACCAACGCTACTGGAAGAGCCGTCTATCTCCCTTCCGCGCACCTCTTTCACCTCAATCACCTTCTTTTGGAAGTTCGGGCCTCACCATCGTCTCCCGGCCTTCTAGTTCACTGTTCGTCGGGCCCGAAGCGATTCCTGCTGATCATTCTACGCCGATACGCAACCGGACGCCATAACGGGCGTCCGGATGGCCCCCGGTCCCCGGGTCAGCACGACCCGGGATGACCGGGGAAGCACTCCTGGGATTGTGGTCACCGAGCGTAGTCTACAGCCCTCGTCTCCCGTATAACAGTTACCTTGATCTG
>JANLFS010000029.1 GCA_024655925.1 Bacillota bacterium
GACGCAGTCTGGGCGACCACAGGGACCCAGGCCCCATTCACTCTGGCAAGCCAGACCCTTCCGCAAGTCACCCCCACTGATCCTGAGGACGCTTTTCCCAGGGACGTATCGACACTCACATCGACAGCGGCGAGAGAGGATGAGACGAACGCGGGTCGCCCTACGATCCTTCCGCTCCCCCGGGGCAGGTTCTCAGGCCGGGTCGGGGCTCTCCGCTCCGCCGTCCTCATACGTGATTCGAGTGTGTCGAGCTTGTCCAGAACCTGCCGGCACGCCTCTGCCACAGCCCTGGCCCCCGGGAACCCTTGCGCACTCCGGGATGGTTCAGGTGCCCGGCCCTTCTCGACTTCGCTGACAATGGCCCGCTGCGCAACCCGCACTGGGTGGAACGACTGAATCCAGGCCTGGTCCAACATTGCACCAATCACCTTGCGGACCCCCGCGATGCGGTCCGACACCGTGGGATGGCTGGTTACCGGCATCTGGGGAAGTCTCGTCAGTGTCCGGTACATCCGCGTGGGCTCGAACCCAGCCCAGGACGCGTGGAGAACGGCCCGGGCGTCCGCCTCGAACTCCTGGGCGTAGGAGGTCACAGCCTCGCCAGCAAGCTGCGATACTCCTGCGTCTACCAGTGCCTGCACGGCCGGGCCATCCTCCGGAGGCGGAAGTGCCGGCCCGACTGACGGCACCCACCAGTTCATCCAGTGGCCAGAGCGGATGTGGTGCATTTCGTGGGCAAGCACCATGGCTATTTCGTCATCCCCGGACGTGGTGACGAGGCCGCGTGTGATGTAGATCCTTCCATCCGCCGTCGAGACCGCATTGACCCGGAGGGAGTCGAGGATGGTGACGCTGTACCAGTCAGCACGTTCACCGGTGACCCGTGCGAGGCGGTCGAGGATCTCCCTGATTCGAGCAGCCTGCACCTCAGATACCCACTCTCCTCCGGACTCCTCAAGTACCAGGCGGTGAGCGTGCAGTGCCATCTCTGCCTCCTCTGAGCTCCTGTCCGCCTTCACCGCACCTGCAGAAGACCTCGAATCGACGAACCTCCTCACAGCCTCCAAAGGGGCGTCCCGCCCTTGGATTGCGGATGCCATCTGGATGAATGTTCGCAGGATGGGCACGTCACGATCGAGGAAGTCTGAGTCTTCCAGGGCGTACGTAAGCGAGGCGGGCACCCTGGCACTGCCCGCCCAAACAGACGCGGCAAGAGCCAGGATGCACGCACCGATCAGCCATATGTGCCGCGCAGGTTCAGGTCTCCATGCCTCAGGCATCAATTGGCCTCAACAGCTCCTGCGGCTCGATAGTCCGGTCAAGTCAGTACCTCTCCCAGTGCAGCACGTCCGAGAGGCTCCGCTTGTGTGCGATAGGCTTGTCCTCGTGGTAGCCCACAGGGAAGAGCGCCACCAGTCTGTGGGATGTGGGGACCCCCAAGATACGGCCGATTTCGGGGGCATAGGATGTGTCGTGCCCTGCGACCCAGCATGTCCCCAACCCGTGAGCGTGCGCCGCGAGCAGCATGTTCTCTACAGCCGCGGAGCAGTCCTCAACGTAGCGCGGGGTGGGCCGTGCGAACACTGCCACGCAGACTGGAGCGTCCGCTATGAACTTGCCCCAGGTGGCCACTGCAGCCAAGGCCTCCCGGGTCTTCTGATCAGTCACAACGATAAACTCCCAGGGCTGGTCCCCTCTGGCTGTGGGCGCCATCCGCCCACAGTCGACGATGTCCTCGATGACCTCCCGCGGGACTGGGGTTGGCAGGTACCTTCGCACACTTCTCCTGGTCTTGATGGCCTCAATCGCATCCATGATTCTCTCTCAAACCCCCTTATTGAAGCCGGGTCTCAGAGGACCCTATCCCGAGTGTACATGAACCCGGAGACCCCTGCAATCGATCATTCGAGCTCATGCCCCCAAGTCGTTAATGGCCCATCTGCGCGCGGCGCCAACGAGGTTTCTGCGCCACTACGGTGAAACCTGGCGGGATGAACAATACATGGGGACCGTCGTCTAACCATCACGGAGCGGGTACGATCCCCATCGCCCGATCCAATAATGACTAAGAAAGGAGCCAGGCAGACGTGAGGCGACACATTCTTGTGGCATTGGGTTTGCTTCTCGTGTTCACGTTCTCGTCCGTGCGCGCCCGCGCGGCGGACCCAGGGTCAGCTGACGTTGCGAAGCTGCGGCTCGAGGTGAAGATGCTCTCTGCCATCAGCGAACTGGGACTCACGCGAGACCAGACGGAAGCGCTCCTGCGGCTTCTTCGTGAGCTTGATGCCGAAATCACCGCACGGCAGACTAACATGGTCAGCCTACTTGAGTCCCTGAAGGGCGAGCTGCTCGAGGGAAAGGAGGGAGCTTCTCTCCGTGAGCTGGACAGACGGCTTCAGCTCGAAAGACAGGCCTTGCAGCTTTCCTTAAAGAAGTTCAGGACCGAGGCGGCATCCCTTCTGACCGCATCTCAAGCTCGTCGCCTTGAAGCCTTACTGCAAACGGGCTCTAGACGCCCCAGCTCCCCCGGCATGCCAGGCCCAGCCCAGAGACGCATCGCCATGCGGTTTACCCCGGAAATGGCAAACCGGCTCGCAGCTCACCCCGGAATTCGGCAGAGACTTGCAGAGGCTTGGCGTTGGAAGGCAGAGGCCCGGGCGGCAGTTGATGGGCCCCGGACGGTTCGTCTACTGATCGGCCTCCTCGAGCAGAAGCTTTCGCACATGCAGTGAACGCCGAGAGAATCCATCGGTCACTCCCGCGACATCTCCTCCGCGCGCCTTGCCATGAGCGCGCGGAGTTTGTCTTCGTCGCGAGGGCTGGTCCTCGCTATCGGGAACCAGATGAGCCCACACACCACCCACCACGCGACTGCGAACAGCATGGTGGAGGTGAGGCCATACCTGACCGCAAGCCACCCGCCGAGGATCGGACCAACTCCCTTGCCCACAGAATCAGTGAGGTTGAAGACGGCGAATATGGAGCCGCGGGTCTCGGGTGGGTTAACATTCAAGAGCAACGCCTTCACGTTGGGGCTAGTGATGCCTATGAGCCAGCCGCCTGCGAAAGCAAGTATTGAAGGAAAGACGATCGCGCCGAAACCTGGGTTCTGGGGTATGGGCCAGAGGACTACGGCGAAGAAAGGAACCGTCCCGATTATGGTAGTCACGCCGTTCAGCAGAGGCAGATAGGCGCGGTTCTGGTTGTAGAGGGCGTTGCCCCATATTCCACCCTGGAGGCCACCGATGATCGCGCCGGCCCCAAATACCAGAGACATGACAGTCGCCTGTTCGATACTGAATCCTTTCTCTTGCACATAGAAAGTCACGATGAGGAACGGAAGTATGCCCCAGGGTATGCAGCCGGGGAGACCCTGAAGGAAAGCCAGGAGGTTGGTGGGAACCTGGAACAGTCTCTTGTACGCGCCCAGAGACGCTTTCTCTGTGTATTCCTTTCCCCGCCGCACGAGCGCCCGAAGCTCGTCCTCGCCCTCGCCCCGCCTCGGCTCCCGCGAGAACATCAGGAAGAGCGGCACCAGGACGAAGTTCGGGACCGCCGCAACTATGAAAGGAAGGCGCCACCCGTAGGTGGGACCCACAAGCCCCGCCATGAGCTGACCGAAAGCCATTCCGAGCCCCATCGCAGTCCCGATCCAGGCGTTCGCAGTAGGTCTTTCCTTGGTGGTGAAGTAGTCTCCGATCAGGGAAAACTCCAGGGGGAGCACACCGCCCACACCCAGCCCAGTAAGGACTCTCATGAGGAACAACTGATCGTAAGTCCGGGCGAACCCCGTGAGGAAACAGGGGATCTCGCCCAAGAGCACGGTGATGGCGAGAAGCCATCTTCGCGAATACTTGTCGGTCAGATACCCCCAGACCAGAGTGACGATAGCCCCCACGATGGTGAAGGCGGAACTGACCGCGCCAAGATCGTACAGGGACACGTCAAACTCCTCTTGGACCAGTAGGAGGTTGGGATTGAGCACGTTCTGGTCGGCAGTGAGAAAGAGTGACATCGGAATGAGAAACGCCAGAAGCACCAGGGATTGAGTGCTCATGTCCGCCGCGTCCGCAAGGCCGATTCTCCGAAGTAACTGCCTTCCGACCCCCACACTCAAGACCTCCTTGAGATTATTGGCTCGAGCCGCCCTCAGAGTACCTTCAGAGTGCAGCCAAACGCGTCTATGCGGTCCACGATCCCGACTATCGTCGAGTCGACCGGAGCGTCTTTTCTCTTCATGGCCTGACGTGAGGAGTTGCCTTCCGAGACCACCAGGACGTAGTCGCCCACTCCGGCTCCAACAGTGTCGATGGCGACTAGCTCGGATCCGGTGAGCTTCGCATCCACTTCGGCGATATCGCAGATCAGGAGCTTGGCCCCGACGAAGTTAGGGTCCTTCTGGGTGGCGACCACCGTGCCCACCACTTTGGCCAGGACCACACTCTCACCTCCCCTCGACCCGGCCGAAGGTGTCGATTATGCCGACGATCCCCGCGTCCACCGGGGCCATTGGAACCGGCAATGGCATACCAGCCTCCCGGCCACGGACTACGGTTACGTATTCTCCCGCCCCGGCGCCGACGGTGTCCACAGCCACGTGGGGCTTTCCGACAGGCCTGCCTGCTGCGTCTACTTGGGTGACCACAAGAAGCTTGGCCCCGACCAGGCTTGGGTCCTTCTGGGTGGCCACGACGTGGCCTATGACTTTCGCGGTATACACGCTCCTATGCCTCCTTGCGGAACCGGACCTTCCCGTCAACCTCGATAGTGTCCACGATCGCCATGATCGTGGCATCGACCGGAGTGTTCTGGGTTCTCGAGGTCTGTCGGGCAGAGCTCCCGCTCACCACCAGTACGACCTCGCCCTGCCCCGCGCCCACACTGTCAACAGCGACTATGGGCTTGCCGTCGGGCGATCCGTCCATCAGGCTCACGGGCTGAACCACCTGAAGCTTGGCCCCTGTGAGTTTCTCGTCCTTTCTTGTACATACAACAGTCCCAACTACTTTCGCAACTATCAAACTGGTCACCTCTCTTCCCCAGCATCGTCCCGGGCTTCAGGACCTCTGATGACAATTCGGCAGAGGATCCCGAATACCTGCGGGCGTCCGCAGGAGGCCGTTGACACCCTACCCTGAATTTGATATATGTCTAATTAGATTATCATCAAAGCATTGTGCCCGCGGCGATAATTGAAAGGGGCGATGGACCATGGCTCTGTCCAACCTCAGCTCAGAGCAGCTAGACAGGCTGGTCGAGGTGTACAAGGCGCTCGCGGACCCAGCGCGCATCCGCATAATGGCTCTATTGAGCGAAGGCGATCTAAACGGAAAGGAGATCGCGGAGGCTCTGAGCCTCTCGCAGCCCACCATAACCCATCATATGTCAGTCCTCAGGAACGCCGGACTTGTGACTGTGCAGCGTGTGAACACATCTCATCTGTACTCTCAGAACCTTCGCCCACTCCTGGAGATGGGCGAATACCTCCGTGGAGAGGAACGGCATGAGAGACCCTCGAACGAATCCGAGAAAGTGTGGAACGACTTCACCGAGAATGGAAAGCTGAAATCATACCCCGCCCAGCGAAAGAAGCGGCTTTACATACTGGAGAGGCTGTCCGGTCTCTTCTCGCCAGGGGTCAAGTACCCCGAGCGGGAAGTAAATGCGATCCTCTCGCAGTACCATCCGGACTATGCTACACTCCGGCGGGAGATGATCATGAACGGGCTCATGGCCAGGGACAAGGGGTTCTACTGGATCCTCCCGCATTCGGATGCTAGTCATGCGAACGAAGACGACAACGGGAACGGGCAACACCGGTAGGCCCGGGCCGAGACGAAGGAAGGTCGCACCACATGCACACAACAGCAATTGAGCTCACAGGACACATCATAGACTCCCGTATCCTTCCTCGGGTTATGGACGCAGTGATGGATCTTGGAGGGGACTTCAAGATCACCGAGGTCCGTATTGGCAGAACCAAGGTGGATACGAGCTACGCGCGGTTGGAGATCACAGCAGAGGATCACGAGACTCTGGATGCCATCATCGCTGCCGCCCAGGAACTCGGCGCAGCCGTCGTGGATGAGGAGGAGGTCATACTCGCCCCCGTTGAACAGGAAGGTGTGTTCCCCGAGGGCTTCTATTCCTCCACCAACTTGGATACATTCGTCAAGTGGCGGGGGCGGTGGATCCCGGTCGACAACATCGAGATGGACTGCGCAATCGCGGTTGACACCGAGCGCGCCTCGGCCATGTGTGTGCCCCTGCACAAGGCGCGGCCGGGGCAGAGCATAGTAGTTGGGCGCCGCGGCATACGGGTCGTACCCCTCGAGAGAGCACGCCACCGCGAGGTATTCTCATTCATGGGAAGTCAAGTGTCGAGTGAACGCCCTAAAGGGCTCATCGTGGCCGATGTCGCACGGGAGATGAAAGAGGCCCGCGCCCGTGGCGGCAAGATCCTGGTGGTGGCGGGGCCTGCGGTAATCCACACTGGGGCCGGACGTCATCTCGTATCTCTCATCGAGGCCGGGTATGTTCAAGTCTTCTTCACCGGCAATGCGTTGGCAGTCCACGACGTAGAGTCGGTTCTCTTCGGGACGTCGCTCGGGCTCTACCTGGAGAACGGGGTGTCCGCGAAAGAGGGCCATGCCCATCATCTGCGCGCCATTAACACCATCCGCCGGGCCGGGGGCCTGCGCAAGGCCGTGGAGTCGGGACTCCTCACCCGCGGGGTGATGCATGCGGTCATAACCCATGGGGTGGATTATGTCCTGGCTGGGTCGATCAGGGACGATGGCCCCTTGCCCGATGTGATAACGGACACCACCCAAGCGCAGGACGAGATGCGCAAGTGCCTCCCCGGTGTGGAGCTGGCCCTGATGCTCTCGACCATGCTCCATTCGATAGCCACGGGCAACCTTCTTCCGGCGCGCGTCCGCACGGTCTGCGTGGATATCAACCCTGCCACCGTCACCAAGCTCGCGGATCGTGGCACTTTCCAGGCAGTGGGGATAGTCAGCGACGTAGAGTGGTTCCTCAAAGAACTCCTTGCTCATCTCGTGTAGAAGGACTCACGCTGAGGGCCTGATGGTCGGAGACGCCCGAGCTCCCGGAATCGAGAAGGCCGGCGGATACTTTGGACCGTCAAGAGACAGAATACCGTACCGGCAGTTCCCGATGATCGGAGGTTTGTGAGAGCCGGAGTGGAACAAAGAGCTGTGATGGCGGTCCAGATAGATCACAGGTCCACCCACGCCCCGGAGGTTCAGGAGATCCTTACCAGGTTCGGCTGCCTGATCGAGGCGAGGCTCGGCCTCAACCGAGGTTGCGAGGACAGGGGGTTGATCCTCCTTGAGCTTTCCGGGGACAGCTCCGACATTGCTCAGCTCAGCCAGAGCCTGTCCGGTGTCGAATCTGTGTCGGTCAAGACCATGGTTCTGGACTAGGGAGCTTCAGACCTGCGCACGCTGAGTGGCCTGAATGAGACCGGCCAGATTCTGCCGTTGTAAGTCATCGGTTCTTGTGGTAAAGTTGCATATAGTACGTGTCCCACCAAATAAACGGGTCCAGAGAGGCCCGATTTGAGGAGGCAAACAGATGAGAACCGGCACCAAGGCCGTGCTGTCCGTCCAGCACGCAATCGCCATGTTCGGCGCCACAGTCCTTGTCCCTTACCTTACCGGCCTCAACCCCAGCACCGCCCTTCTCACCGCAGGCATCGGAACTCTCCTCTTCCACTTCGTCACCGGAATGAAAGTCCCCATCTTTCTGGGCTCGTCATTTGCATTCATCCCGGTGATCCAGATGGTCTCCAAGGAGTTCGGAATGGCTTATGCGCTCGGCGGCATAGTTGCAGCCGGACTAGTCTACGTGGTCGTCGCGCTCATTGTGAGGTTCGCAGGACATAGGTTCTTCCGGATCCTCTTCCCACCGGTGGTCACAGGGAGTGTCATCATGGTCATCGGTCTGACCCTATCCCCCGTAGCTATCGATATGGCCTCACAGAACTGGACAATAGCCATGGTGGTCTTCCTCATCGCCGCCCTGACTTCCCTCGCTTTTAGGGGATTCTTGCAGATGCTTCCGATCCTGATTGCGGTCTCCGCTGGGTACGTCATATCCCTCGTGGCTGGTATTGTGGATTTCACCCCAGTCGCCTCAGCCGCCTGGATCGGTGTGCCGGCTCTCACCTTACCGGCGTTTCGGTGGGAAGCCATTGCCATCATCGCGCCTGTAGCCGTGGTTACCCTGATCGAGCATTGGGGTGACATCAATGCCAACGGGGCTGTGGTTGGCAAGGACTTCGTGAAGGATCCCGGCCTATGGAGAACCATCCTTGGTGACGGCCTTGCGACGTCCCTCGCCGGGTGCCTGGGTGGCCCTGCGAACACGACTTACAGCGAGAACACTGCGACGCTCAGCCTCACGCGGGTCTACGACCCCGCAATCCTGCGCGGAGCGGCAGTCTTCGCACTCGCACTGGCCTTTCTTGGGAAGGTGGGAGGCGTAATCCAGAGCATTCCCGTCCCCGTCATGGGCGGAATCAGCATACTCCTTTTCGGGATGATCGCCTCGGTCGGCGTGTCCACGCTATTCAGAGGGGCAGACATGAATGTCACCCGAAACAGGATCATCGCTGCTGCGGTCCTGGTGTTTGGCCTGTCCTCGGTGATCGTCCCGATCGGGCCGTTCAAGTTCGCCGGCATGAGTCTTGCGACGTTGCTCGGGGCCGGCCTCAACCTGATCCTGCCTCGGGAGGTTGAACTCGAGGAGTCCGTGCCTTCGGACAAGGTCGATCGCGTTCATGCGCCTGCGAAGGCGTAGCCGGCGCCAAATGCGCAACCGTCCCGGACGCCGTGGGCACAGACCATGGCGTCCGGTTCTTGTTGTCGTCTGCGCGGGGTTGGGGCAGCTACACCGCCATTCTCTCCTTGAGTTGCTGGATCTTAACCCTCAGTCTGAGCATTCCCTTAGTATGCAGTTGAGACACCCTGGACTCAGAAACCCCTAGTATGCTTGCGATCTCTCGGATCGTCAGCTCGTCGTAGTAGTAGAGTGTGATCACAAGTTTCTCCCTTTCCGGAAGGGCATCAATTGCGCGCGCAAGAACGTCCCTGAGTTCGGAGACCTCGAAGACCATCTCTGGGTCAGGACTCGCCGAGTCCCGCACGAAATCCATCATGGTGGCGAAGTTGTTATCCTCGTCAACACAGATCAGCTCATCCAAGGACAGGTATGAGGCTTTGCTTATCTCGGAGATCCACTCGTGGTAGGTTTCGATGTCCAGGTGAAGCTCGGCGGCCACGTCCTCGTCTCTCACCTGCCTGCCCAGCTTGAACTCCGCGGCGTTAATCGCCCTCTCGATATCCCTCGCTTTCTGCCTGACGGATCGGGGGACCCAGTCCATGCTTCTCAAGTGGTCGATTATGGCGCCCCTGATTCGTGTCATGGCGTAAGTCTCGAACTTGACCCCGCGGTCTATATCATAACGTTCCACCGCGTCTATCAATCCTAAGATGCCGTAGCCGACGAGATCATCCGAGTCTACGCCGGGGAGTGACGCCTGGGGCATTCGGCCCACGATATAGCGGACCAGCCCAACGTATTGCATAATCAGTCTCTCCCTGAGTTCAGGATCCCTAGTCGCCGCGTAAGTCTTCCAGAGGCCCAAAGGGCTTTCCATCTCGGATCCCTCCCGCCGGTTGAGTTACCGTTGCCGCCGGCTATTCTTAATGAGCATTCGCTGCCTTGCGAAGACGAATCTCACTACCATCGTGCGCTGGCCCTCGGTTATGCGTGTGAATCTGACACCAGCACACGTTCCGGGCTTCTTGCCCAGTTCGGCCGCTTCGACCCTCACGATTTCTCCTTCTATCTCAACAGGCTCCGAGTCAGCGTCCAGGGGGATAAGAATCTTGACGCGCGTGCCGGGCGCGAGCTCTGCCGCCCGGCTGCCGAGGTAGAGCGCGAGTCCCCCGCCACTGATATCCCGTGTCACTGCTTTTTTCCAGGTCAGGCTGTCTTCAGGTTCATCAGTGGGCACAGCGTAATTGATATACATGTACGCCTCCACTCTGACGTGCTCACGGCGCTGCTCCCGCCGGTTGAACCTGGGCTCAGAGATCTCGAGGAGTCTGACCCTGTCATGGACTTCGCTCACCACCTCTGAGTCGTAGTAGTAGACCGCCCCCCGGTCCGGATATCCCAACTCAACCTCATCGCCTGGACTGAGCACTGACCTGTAGTCGTCAGTCAGGGGAGCGTAGATCATCGCGCCATGAGGTAGTACCCGCTCCACCTTAGTCTTGAACCTTGGGGCTCCTTCCAGGGATTTGTTCCTCACGGTTATCCGCGCATCCGCGGCGATGGCTGGAGCGTGCATCGAAATCCCCCCATCGAGCCCGCCTTGCCCGGCTTCACGTCCGTCGACATCACGGCCATCGGCCGGGAACTAAAGGAGATAGTCCGGTTCGGTAACTCCGAGAAGTCTCCTGACGAAGGTCGAGAGCCCAGGGTCCTCGCCCGGCGGTTTGGGAATGCCCCGCAGCCTGCGAGCGATAGCGAGCATGGCCGCCGACGCTGGACAATACGGGAAGGCCAGTGCGAAGATCTGACGCTGTTTCACCGCTTTCGGGACTGCAGGATCGATCGGCAGGTAGCCGAGGGCATCCACGTTGAAGCTCAGAAACCTATTGGAGAGAAGGCTCAGCTGGTCCGCCACGTGCTGGGCTTCCTCCCTGCTCGAGCACTGGTTGACCACGAGACGGACGGTGGTGTCAGGCTTCTCCCTGGAGATGACCTTTATCATGGCATAGGCGTCGGCCATTGCTGTGGGCTCGGGCGCAGTAATGACCACGACTTCCCTCGTGGCCAGGACGAAGTCCATGACGTTCCTGGACAGCCCAGCCCCAGTGTCCACCACCAGGATGTCTCTCCCCTGTACGACATCGGTCAGGGATGAGATCAATGCCTGGCGGGCGGACTGATCCAGGTCTGCTATCTCCCTGAGTCCGGAGCCCCCAGGGATGATCTCCACGTCCCGCGGACCCCTGACCACGATCTCTCTCAACGAGAGAGTCCCGTTGATCACATGGTGCAGGTTATGCCTGGGAGATATCCCGAGAATCACGTCGACATTGGCGAGGCCCATGTCAGCGTCGAGTATGGTGACTCTAGCCCCGAGGTCCGACAGTACCACAGCGAGGTTGATGACGAAATTCGTTTTTCCGACCCCACCCTTGCCGCTGGTAACGGCTATGACCCTGGTCCCACCAGGCGCCGGGCTTACGGCGCGCCTCACGGGCTTCTCCGTGGGTAAGCTCCCCATCCCTCTCAGGACTTCAGCCTGGTCCAACATCTCACACTTCCCCCTCCATGGGTTGATTGATCCAAGCACTCCGGTGCCTGCTGTCTCCGCTCCACCGCCCCATCACCATCTCGGCAAGGCGATCGCAGGTTGCCGCCTCTATGTCCTCTGGCACATTCTGGCCGGTGGTGAAGTACGAGAGGGGCTTGCCGGACCGCGCGGTCACATTGAAGGCCGCGCCAAAGTTTGCACTCTCATCCAGCTTCGTCAGTACGATTCGATCGAACCCCACTACTCCAAACCTGTCCACAAGCCTTTCCAGGTCTCCCCTCCTAGTTGTCGCGGAGAGCACCAGGTGCACCTCCTCCGCGGATGCCGCGTCCATCAGGTTCTTCAGATCGTACATCCTTCCCAGGTTGTTTGGGCTCCGCCCGGCCGTGTCGATCAGTATCACTTCGAAGTCAGTTCCTCGCCTGAGTGCATCCTGCATATCCCGGGCGCCTGGAGCCACATCCAGAGGAACCCCTATGATCTCCGCGTACACACGGATCTGTTCGACCGCGGCGATTCTATAGGTATCCGAGGTTATCAGCGCGACCCTTGCTCGCTGCACCAATGAGAAATGCGCAGCCAGTTTTGCTATGGTGGTCGTCTTGCCTACTCCGGTCGGTCCAACGAACCCTACGACCTTCCTTCGCCCAGGTACGACCCTCGTTGGCCCTGCCAGTGGGACCAGGGACGCAAGCTCCAGGGAGGCCTTCCTTCGGAACTCCGCATCGTTACGGGGTTCCGGCCGGACCAGTAGCCCAACCCTCTCCGCGAGGGACAGTGCGGCATCCTCCGAGATGTCCTGCGCCACCAACATGGCATATATCTCCGCGACTCTCGGCGACAGGGGTCTCTCGTCTGCATGTCCCCGGGTGACCCGCCCAAGGCCGGCGAGCTCCCTCTCGAGGAGGGTGGCGCGGAAATCTGGCTCCTGGACACCGATGTCTACGGCCGCGGTGACCTGGACACGAGGTTTTCGCAAGAGCCCCGCCAGGCCCAGAAGACGCGCAAACCCGCGTGCCTGATGCTTCCTGGCCTCAAGGATCACCGCGTCAGGGCCGAGGTCAAGCCTCACCAAGTCCAGGGCTTCCTTCATCGTCGAACCTTCGTATCTTTTCACCCTCATCTCCCAGGCTCACCATCCCACACGCGTTGACCTTCACTTCCGGTACGATCTCGCTGTATGACAGCACCACCACTGACGGGGCACTCCTTTCGATCAACCTTCGCAAATGCAGCCGGAGATTCGACGAAGTCAAGAGGATAGGCTGCCGCCCGGACGCCGCCATCCGCTCGGCCTCACGCACCAGGCTAGCTATGAGACTTCGGTAGATCTTAGGATCAGGCGCAAGGAAGGTGCCTTGCTCAGTGCGGCGCATCGACTCGAGAAGCATCTGCTCCAGACTGGGCTCGATCGTAAGCACGGCGATCCCGTCTTCACCAGCGTACTGGCTGCATATTGACCGGCTCATGCGGGATCTCACGAACTCCGTGAGCGCATCTGGGTCCTTTAGGCTGCCGGCCGCGTCTCCCAGGGCCTCCAGGATGGTGGAGAGGTCCCTTACGGAAATCCGCTCAGCCAGCAAGTTCTGAAGAACCCTTTGCACTTCTCCTACGGTCATCTGTGAGGGAATCAGTTCCTCAACCACTGCGGGGGCGGTCTCCCGGACGTTGTCTATCAGGTTCTTCGTGTCCTGCCTCGTCAGAAGCTCTGGGGCCCGCGCCTTGATGACTTCAGACAGGTGAGTCGCAATGACAGACCCTGCATCCACAACGGTATATCCGAGCATCTCTGCCTCGGCCTTCTGCGACGCAGATATCCAGACGGCCGGAAGCCCGAACGCCGGCTCCCGAGTCGCTGTGCCTGGGATCTCATCCGCTGCAGTGCCTGGATTCATGGCCATGTAGTGATCTGGGATGACCTGCCCTCTTGCCACTTCAACACCTTTGATCTTGACTATGTACTCGTTCGGCTTGGCCTGGATGTCGTCACGTATGCGGACCGGTGGGACTATGATTCCGAGCTCCAGCGCGATCTGCCGCCTCACACCCGCGACACGGTCTCTTAGATCCCCACCTTGATCGATGTCAACCAGAGGGATCAGGGAATAGCCGAAGTTCAACTCCATTGGTTCAACTCGGAGAAGGGACATCACGTCTTCTGGAGCCGCGGGGTTCTCTGCCGAGGGACCCTCCTCCGGTGGCTGAATCTCCTCTGACCGCTTCATGCGAGCGAGAACGTAAGACAGTATACCTGCCACAGCCGCCAGGACGAAGAAAGGCGCCTTTGGAAGACCAGGTATCATCCCAAAGACCACCAGCAGGCCTGAAGAAATCGCGATGGCCCTTGGCTGGGCAAGGATCTGAGATGCCAGGTCCTGCCCGAGGTTGGAGTCTGATGCCGCCCGGGTCACCACAATACCGGTCGCCGTGGAGATCAGGAGAGCGGGTATCTGACTCACCAGGCCATCGCCTACAGTCAACAAGGCGTACTTCCTGAGCGCTTCCATCACCGGGATGCCAAGCTGGATGATGCCGATCAGAATCCCGCCGATGATGTTGATAATTATAATGACTATTCCAGCAATGGCGTCTCCTCTGACGAACTTGCTTGCACCGTCCATCGCCCCGTAGAAATCTGCTTCCTGCTCGATGGCAGCCCGTCTCTTTCTCGCATCCGCCTCGGTCACCAGCCCGGCGTTGAGATCCGCATCAATGCTCATCTGCTTGCCCGGCATGGCATCGAGGGTGAATCTGGCGGCCACTTCGGCCACGCGTCCTGCGCCGTTCGTTATCACCACGAACTGGATTATGACAAGGATCAAGAAGATGACCATGCCCACGATGTAGTTGCCGCCCACCACGAAGCTGCCGAAAGCCTGGATGACCGCGCCGGCGTAGCCGCGCAGGAGTATGAGCCGGGTGGACGACACATTCAGCGCAAGCCGGAATAGGGTTGCAACTAGAAGCAGCGATGGAAAGACGGAAAACTGCAAGGGTTCATTGGTGTACATGGTCACGAGCAGTATTATGAGGGCGAAGGTGATGTTCATAGTCAGCAGCAGGTCGAGTACGATAGGAGGCAACGGGACAACCATCATCAGCAGGATCAGGATCACTGCTCCCGCAATGAGCACGTCGCCGTACGCAACCAGCTTCGACAACCTGGACTGCGATGACTCAACCGCCGCCACCTGCTACACCCCCCTTCGCGCGTTCCCCGGACAGCCTGTACACGAAGGCTAAGACTTCGGCGACTGCCCGGTAGAGCTCGGGCGGAATCTCATGTCCTATCTCAACAGTCTTGTAGAGTGCCTGCGCAACCGGGGGGTTCTCGACCGTGGGCACGCCGGCTTCCCTCGCGATCTCCCGGATTCTCAGGGCTATGAGCCTCTGGCCTTTCGCCACCACTTTCGGGGCCCGCATCCTCTCAGCGTCGTACCGGAGCGCCACTGCATAATGCGTGGGGTTGGTGACTACCACGTCCGCTCTTTTGACTTCCTGCATCATACGGTGCATCGCCATCTGACGCTGGCGCGCCCGTATCCTCCCACGGATCAGAGGGTCACCCTCTTGCTGCTTGAGTTCTTCCCGGGCCTCCTGTTTCGTCATGCGCAAGTTCTTCTCGAATTCGAGCCGCTGGTAGATGTAGTCCCCGATCCCGATCGCGAGAATCGGGATCGCCATGCGGGTGCCCACGCTCAGGATCGCCCCGCCGGCCGCTGCAAGCGCACCTCTCATGTCCGCGGAGGTCAGCGAAAGGAGCCCTGGAAGTCTGGCCCGAAGACCCGTGTATCCGAAGTAGCCAACCACGACTGCTTTCGCTATGGCTTTCCCGAGTTCGACCAAGGACCGCTTGGACATCATCCGCCCCAGGCCGGCCACGATGTCCAGCCGGCTCAGCTGAGGCATGAGGGCCTTGGGCGCCACGACAAACCCTACTTGGGCAAGATTGGCGGTGATTCCGGTCAGCATCGCGGCGCCAAGCACGGGCGCCGCAGCGATCAGGAGACTCGTGCCCGCTTCCGCCAGCCATCGCACGGCTGAAGCCTCCGTAAGCTCCAGGTTCACCATGGCAGCCGTCGACCTGACCATGAACTGGGCGACCGTCCTTCCAGATAACGAGAACGCGAACTGGATGACGGCAAGAGAGACCACGAAGCCCAGCGCGGAATTGAGATCTGTGCTTTTGGCAACCTGTCCTCGCTCCCGCGCTTCCTGACGTCTTCTTGGTGTTGCCTGTTCTGTTCTGTCCTCGCCAGCCACCCGGTCTCACCTGCCTCAGAAGGCCCTGAGCGCCGAGATGATATCCCCTCGCATCTCACGAAAAGCCACTAGAAGGTAGTCACACATGCCCGGAAGAGCCAGAACCATCACGCCCAGCCCGATCACGATCTTCAGAGGAAACCCGACCATGAGCACGTTCATGTGCGGCACACTGCGCGACAGGACGCCGAGAGCCAGTTCCGCCGCTATGAGGGCCGCGACGACTGGCAAGGCCACGCGCACGGCGGATGAGAAGACTGCGGAGAACTCGGCCACCAGGAGACTGAACACTTCGGGGCCGAACGAGGCCGCGCCCAATGGAATCGCCCGGTAGCTCGCGACCACCCCTCCCACCACGCTGTGATGCCCATTGGCCGCGAGAAAGAGGAGCGTGGCAACGAGGAACTTGAACTGCCCCAGCACCGTGACTTGGCCGCCCCACGAAGGGTCGACGATGTTCGCCAGGCCAAACCCCATCTGCATATCTACAACCTGTCCGGCAAGTTGGACGGCAGCGAAGACCAACAGAGCCACGTACCCCACTACCGCCCCGATCAACAGCTCGCTGCCTACGAGAGAGGCAAGTGCCCAGACGCTGCCCGGCACGGCAAACACCGGCTCGGCCGCAAGCGGCCAGGCCACCACGGAAGCCGCGAACGCCAGTCCCACCTTGATCTGGGCCGGGACGCTCCGGTTCCCGAAGACCGGGGCGATGACGAACAGGCCCGTCATCCGGACCAGAACCAGGATGAAGACGAGGAATTCCCGCTCGGTGACTCCCGGAAGATACATCCCGGATGCAGCACCGCCTTCCACTTACTTCGCCAGAGCCGGGAGCATGTTGAACATCTCCCGTGCAAACCCCACCATTGTGGCGATCATCCACGGCCCGGCGATCAGAAGCACTGCCGCGATGGCTAGCATCTTTGGGACGAAGGTCAGAGTCATCTCCTGTATCTGAGTGGCCGCCTGGATCACACTTACCACCACCCCGACCAGGACAGCCACGCCGAGCACGGGCAGGCCCAGCATCAGAGCTGTGTATAGCGCTCTGGCTGATATGGCTGTCACCGTGGCTTCTGACATCAGAACCACCTCACCATCTGCGCCTCATCTGCGCCTTCGCGCCTACCGGGCGAAGCTCTGGACCAGGGATTTGACCAGAAGCCCCCACCCATCCACGAGCACAAAGAGAAGAATCTTGAATGGAAGCGATATCATTGCAGGTGGAAGCATCATCATGCCCATGGACATCAGGACGCTGGACACCAGCATATCGATGACAAGAAACGGGACGTAGAGGACAAAACCCATCTGAAACGCGGACTTGAGCTCACTGATGACAAACGCCGGTATCATCACGTAGGTCGGTACCTCATCCAGGTTTACCGGCTTTCCCAGTCCCGCAAGCTCCACGAACAGCGCGAGGTCCTTCTCCCTTGTCTGCTTGGCCATGAACTCTCGAATGGGCACGGCTGCACGGGCCAGTGCCTGGTCCTGACTGATCGCCCCGGACATGTAGGGCTGGAGTGCCACCGTGTTTACCTGCGAGAACACAGGCATCATGACAAAGAGGGTCATGAAGAGTGCCAGCCCGATCATCACCTGGTTCGGGGGAACTTGCTGCGTCCCAAGAGCATTCCGGGCGAACGCGAGCACTACCACTATTCTCGTGAATGAGGTCATGAGGAGTATGATAGCCGGTGCAAGTGAGAGGACTGTCAGGATAGCGAGGATCTGCAGGGTGACCGCAACCTCCTCCGGACGGTCAGCGGTACCAACCCCGATGCTTATCCCCGGGATCGTGACAGGGGCCGCATAGCACCGTAAGACACCTCCTGACACCAGACAAGCCAGCACAGCCCATGCCGTGACCAATGTGGCCCAGCGTAGAGCCTGCCATGCGGATTTCGGTGTTCTCTGTCGCCCGCTCATTCTGTCTCGTCCTTCCCTGCGTGGCCTGCCCCCTGGAGATGAGCCACGAAAGGCCTGCGGTCCCCGGTACCAACTACACGCGCGTTTTCTCCGAGGTCCATCTCTTCGAGTACCACAGGCACGTGACCACGCCCGGACCCGATCAGAAGCGTCCTGCCGTCCACAGAGACCAAATGTACCCCGGCGTCAGGTCCGAGTCGTACGGTTTCGAGCACCCGGAGACGCCGCGGTGCCCCCCCGGCCACGCGGAGCAGGGAGAATCCCTGCCATCGCCTGAATCCAAAGGCGGCGGCGTATATGAGGCCCACGACTATCCCCATTGCCAGGATGGTCCGGGCAAGAACCGCCACTGCGGTGTCTTCCACGCTCTCCACCGTCCTTTCGGATCAATTCGGCACTGCGTTCTCAGGGTTGGAGACGAACTCGACGATCCTGACTCCGAAGTTCTCCTCTATTACGACAACCTCTCCTCGGGCTATCAGCCTGCCGTTTACCAGGATGTCCACGTTCTCTCCAGCGGCCTTCTCGAGCTCAATTACGGACCCCGGGCCGATGGACAGAATGTCCCTGACCAACATGGTAGTCCTGCCCAGCTCAACGACTACGGGGAGGGGCACGTCCATCAGAAGGTCGATGTTGCGTCTACCCGTCTCCACGCTACGGCTTGAGAACGGCATGAACTGCACCGGCTGCACGTTCGCCGCACCTGCGCCCACACGGCCGTTGACTACCCGATCCGCCGTGGGTCCAGCCGCCCGCGGCTGCCCGGCCGCCTCTTGCGCGGAATCAGGGACAATTCCTCCCGCTGATGCCTCTGGGGACTCGGGAGTCAGGTCGAACTCGGGCACGGCGTCTTCTTTGCACTTCAACTGCTCCAGGAGTTTATCAGGTGGTCCATCACTCCAGCCAAACGGTGCTCCGCCCTTGTCACTTGCCATGGTGATCACCTCACTGCTCAGATGAGACAACCTCAGTCACCTGCACCGCGATTCTCCGACTGACAAGCCCAGGTATGGCCCTGAACTTGGGGGTGTTCCCCACTATCACTGTTATCTCCTGACCTGCCCGCTCGTTGAGCATGATCACATCCCCGATATCCAGGTCCAGCGCTTCCCGGACAGTCACTTCGGCCGTCCCCAGCCTAGCCGTGACGGGCACCCTCACACGCTCAAGGCCCGCTGCTATGGTGCTCGTGGACTTGGGTGAAGTTATCTTCCTTGCCTTCTGGTACCACTGTTGTGCACTGAGTTTGAGCAGAACCGGCTGGAGCGTAGAATGGGGTATGCACATGCTCATCGATCCAGACGCCTCGCCCACTTTCACTTCAAAGGTCATCAGGCAAACCGTGTCGTTCGGGGAGACTATCTGAGCGAACTGAGGGTTGGACTCGTACTGGTCTATGTGCGGCGTCAGAGAGACCATGGTTTCCCACGCGTCTTTCAGGTTCCTCATGGCCCGAGTCATCATCGTGCGAACCAAGGTCTCTTCGATCTCTGTCAGTTCACGAACCCTGCCCCGGGCTCGTCCCTGGCCCCCCATGAGCCTGTCGATCATGACGAAGACGATGTATGGGTTCAGCTCTATGATGGCCTTCCCATCCAGAGGTTCAGCAGAGAAGATGTAGAGGACGGCCGGGGACTTCAGGGCGCTCAGGTACTCGTCGTAGATCCGCTGCTGTACGTCAGTGAGGCTCACCTTTACCGCGGTACGGAGGTGCCCGGACAACGCGGTCGACAGGTACCGGGCAAATGTCTCATGGAGCATGTGAATGGTCCTGAGCTGGTCCCGGGAGAACCTGTTGGGACGCTTGAAGTCATAGACACGATAGGCCCTCCCATCCGCTATGGACTCCTTGGGCTTCTCGGCCGCCTCGTCCGCCTTGGCAAACTGGGCGAGGAGCGCGTTTATCTCTTCCTGCGTCAGCACTTCTGACATTTCCGAATGCTCACGCTCCTACTGCAGCACGAACTCGGAGAAGAGAATCCTTTCCACCTGTGCCCTGCTGATCAGGGAATTCAACGTGTCGGCAAGCTCCTTCCGGAGAGCATCCCTTGGTGGTCCCGCCTCGAGGTCCGCGAGTCTCTTTGAGGAAAGAACGTCGATGACGACGTCCCTGAGGAGTGCGGCCTTCTCCTGCGCTTCCTGAATGCCCGCGGCACTCGACAGCTCCATGGACATCGTGCATTTGAGATACCTGCGCGCTCCACTCTCCGCGACGTTCACTATGAATGGCTGAAACTGAAACACTGGCCCGAGCGTGATTGGTGGATCCGCTGCCTGACCGTCCACAGGGGCGCGGCGTCCGGCGACCAGGCGGTATCCGAGGAAACCCCCGGCAACCATGACACATGCCGCAAGAAGGATAATGATCACTCGTTTCCGGGCCACGTCTTCACCTCCCAGGCACGTCGTTCTCGTCCCTTGCCACGATGACTATGTCGACCCGCCGGTTCTGCGCCCGGTTGGAATCGGATGTGTTCGGGAGTACCGGACGGTACTCTCCGTAGCCTGCCGCAGACAACCTCTGAGGTTCCAGGCCCATCTCCTCCACGAGGTACCTGACCACCGTCGTAGCCCGGGCCGTGGAGAGCTCCCAGTTGGTGGGATACTCCGCATTCTCCCGAAGAGGTATGTCGTCGGTACTGCCTTCTACTATGATCTGGTTGGGGATGGGGGCAATGAACTTCACCAGACCCGCGAGAAGTTTGCGCGAATCTGGACGGAGAACCGCCTTCCCCAAGTCGAACAGGACCGTGTCGGTGAACCGAAGGAGAAGTCCACGGCGGTTCAACTCGATGTGCACCCTGCTATCCAGCCCCTCCTGGTGAAGGTAGCTCTGTAACCTTGTCTTGAGTTCCATCAGCTCGTCGACTTGACTCGTGTCAGTGTCCAGCTGGGATGGGCTCTCAACCGAGTTAGGGAGCTCGCCCGGGTCCAGGAACCGGGGCCCGCCCGTCAGGATACCCAACGCCGCCTGCAGCGAGATCACTGCCTCTCGAAACCGCACTATGTCCACGGTGGAAAAAACGAAGAGCATGATGAAGAAAGCCAGAAGCAGTGACATCATGTCGGCATAAGTAGTGATCCACGCCGCGTTCTGCGCGGACTGCTCAGGTTGCCTGCGCCGCCTCACCTCGCCGCTGCCCTCCCTTCGACTTGCTCAGTTGCGGGCCCTTGACGTCTTTGGGCACGTCTCGCTTCCTCCAGCACCTCCGCCCTTCGCCGGTCTTTAGGGGCAAGGAAGCCTCGAAGTTTCTCCTCCACTATGCGGGGGTTTTCGCCAGACTGTATCGAGAGGATCCCCTCCAGCATCATCTCCTTCTCCCGCACCTCTGAAAGGCTTTTCAGCTCGAGTTTGGTCGCGATTGGGCTCGAGATCAGATTCGCAATGAGTGCGCCATACAAGGTTGTGACCAGGGCGACCGCCATCCCCGGGCCGATGGTGTTCGGTTCGTCAAGCTTCCGCAGCATGAGCACGAGACCGATGAGGGTCCCTATCATGCCGAACGCAGGCGCGTATGCGGTGATCGAGTCGAACACTCTCTTGCCGATTCTGTGCCGATCCTCGAGGTAACTCAAGTCGGTTTCGAGGATGTCCCGGACCAGCTCGGGATCTGTCCCATCCACTACCAACTGAATTCCGCGCTTGAGAAACTCGTCCGCTTCCTCAGTTGCGCTGTCCTCGAGGGCGAGAAGGCCTTCCCGCCTGGCCTTCTCAGCCAGAGAGACGAGTCTCTGTATGACGTCCAGGGGATCTCGTTCACGGGAGGTAAATGCCACTCTGGTTATGCGGAGCACCCCGCTCACCTGTGCCAGGGAGAAGCTCATTGTGACTGCGGCAAAGGTTCCTCCCACCGTTATGAGAAGGGACTTCAGGTCCCAGAACGGCCTGAGACCTGCCCCGCCGTCGATGAGCGCCCAGATTATGCACGCTATTCCGAGGAGGAACCCTCCGATGGTCGCCGCGTCCATCGTGACACCTCGCTACTCGGCCCATCTCTCCACAATTACTGCTCTTCGGTTCACACGCCGCCGGTACCGGATGATCTCCGACACCACCTGCTCCACCGGCTCGGACACTATGATTCTGGAACCGTTGGTCAGGGTGATCACGGTGTCAGGTGTCGCCGCGACAGTCTCGACGAATTCCGCGTTCACGTAGACCTGTACGCCATTGAGCTTAGTAACACGGATCACCCTGCACACCCCCTTTTGCCGCCGGGCGAGACGGAGCCCCACCCCGCCCGGCCACACGACTCCCTTACTTGGGCGGTCAGCGTCTGAGTGCGAGTAGGTCCTGGAGCATCTCGTCGGCAGTGGTGATCATCCTCGAGTTCGCCTGGAACCCTCTCTGAGTGATGATCATGTCGGTGAACTCCCGGGCCAGGTCCACGTTGGACATCTCCAGAGTCGCACCGAGGATTGAACCCCGGCCTCCCTGGGTTGCCACCCCTAGCTGTGGATTCCCGGAGTTGGTGGTTTCCGCGAACATGTTGGCGGACGCACGCGAGAGGCCTTCAGGGTTCGCGAAAGACGCCACCGCTATCTGCCCGAGCACTTCATACTGTCCGTTGGAATACACTCCGGTTATCACCCCGGTGTCGTCTATGTTGAAGGTCTCGAGAGATCCCGCAGGAAATCCATCCTGGTAACTCCAGTTTACCGATGATCCCTGCCCGTACTGGGTCAGAGCCGCGAAGTCCACCTCGATGCTGACCGGAGCTGCGCCGTTGCCGGGATTGAAGCTGATGGTCGTCCCCACCACGGAGTCCACCCGGCCTTCAGGTGTGAAGGTCACAGTCCCGGAACCGATCGTGGTGGCAGGATCACCGAACTCGGCCGACCACGCCCACGTATTGTCAGGCGGCGATGCCTGCTTGGTGTAGGTCACAGTGATGGAGTGTTGCACTCCCAGGGAATCGTAGATCGGCACAGCCGTGGCCCATGTTCCGCCGTCTGTCGCCTCTGCATCGAGATTGCCCACGAACCCCACTTTGGCAGTGGCCCTGGCAGTCATGCTCTGGCCCAGTGGTATGCTCAAAGCCTGCAACGGCTGGCTGGTATCTATTGATCCTGACGAGTTTGCCATCCAGCCCTGCACTCGGAACCCGGTGGACGGGTGGGTGAGCTGGCCTCCAGCGTCGATGGAGAACGCGCCGTCCCTCGTGAACAGGAGGCTTCCCGCCGAGTTGCGGACCACGAAGAACCCGTTCCCCTGGATCGCCATGTCCGTCAGCTTCCCAGTGCCCTCCATGTTGCCCTGGGTGAACACCGTGTCGATCGCCCGGGTCATGACCCCCAGGCCCACTTGCATCAGGTTGATTCCGCCTTTGACACCTTCCTTCGGCGCAACGGCACCCCTCAGGGTCTGGGACAGGGCATCCTGGAAAGTAACCCTCCCGTACTTGAAACCTACGGTGTTCACGTTAGCTATGTTGTTGCCGATGACATCCATCCGCAACTGGTGGCTGCGGGTTCCGGAGACACCGGCGAACATCGACCGCATCATCTTTCATCTGACCTCCATTCGTGCTGGCGCTTCTCGGCCGCCTCAGTCGGAGACGGCCCGGGGCTCCCTCATAGAGGTCCGGCCCCTCACACAATCACCGCGCTGTCTATGTTCGTGAAGACGTTCTCCCGGATACTCTCTCCGTCCACTGCCGTGATCACTGTCCGGTTCCTGACACTAACCACGAACGCCTTGTCGTCCATGAGGATCAGCGACTCTCGAGCCCCTTTCGCGGCCGCGCGATCGACCGCGCCCTTGAGTTTCGCCAGGTCATTCCCGCCGAGCTGTATTTGCCTCGCACCGATCCGGGCCTGCGCGTGCGCTGAGAACTTGATCTGGCCCGCGCCGAGTTGCTCCGCAAGCACGCCGCGGAAATCCATCCCCGGTGCCACCTGGCGTTCACGGATGGGAGAAGGCTGCCCAACCGGTTTCGCCCCTGCAGTCACTCTTGGGATCCTGTCAACCATCGCCCTTCACCCCTGTGATATCCGTGTCACGTGTCCCATGTTGATCCTGTGTTCTCCTACGCGCAGGTAAGGGACTCCTCCTATGACCTCGACCGCATCCACATTCCCTTTGATCGGTGTCTGGTAACCGGGGGGCATTGCCTCTATCTTCCGGCCCACCATTGAGCTGGCCTCTGCGATCAGCTGCTGAGTCATCACGGCCCGCATGCCCGCGTTCAGGTTCTGCAGTTCCTCCAATGTTGAGAACTGGGCCATCTGGGCGATGAACTCCTGGTTCGAGGACCCATTCCAGATATCCATGTTGCGAAGCTGAGTCACCAGGAGTTGAAGGAACTCGTTCTTGCCGAGATCCCACCCTGACCTTCCAGGCTGCGCGGACGAATAGGTGCTGACTGTCTCTGACCTCGTCACATACATGGTCATTCCACCTCCTTCATCATTCGGTCATGCAATGTAGTCGATCCGCCCGGTGCGTGCGAGCTGCGCCGTCCGGGGCCTCCAGACCTCGCCCCTCGTGTGCACCGGATCGTGCGGGAACGGGGTGTGCGCGAAAGGCTGGGCCCAGTCCCGGCCCCGCTCCGACTGGGAGCCTACAGACACATTTAGGCCGCCCAGGTCCATGCCCTGATCAGTGAAGGCCCGAACGAGCTCTGTGGAGTGCTCCTGGATGAAGCGCCTGACCTCCGGGTTATCCACCTTGAACGAGGTTGTGCAGACATCCCCGGCCACTTTGACCTTCACTTCGACCTCGCCCAGGCTCTCGGGAACCAGCTTCACTACGAACTCGCCGCCGTCTTGTGATAACCTCATCCTGGCCTGGGTAACGATTTCGGAGATCACTGCCTTCCCGTCGGCATCGGGCAACGTCCCCGCGGCAGGCTCAGGTCCCTGCCCCAGAGCAGGCTTCGGTTCTGTCACCTCTATCCGAACGTCCAGAGACACCTTTTGTGGTTCAGACGGTGTCCGCGTCTTCCAGAAGTCCACCGTTGAATCCGGGCCTGGTCCGGATTCCTTCGTGCTCGGCTCGCCCCCGACTTTGGCGAACTCGCGCTCAGGCTCATTCCGGGAGTCTCGGGAGAGGAGTATGTGAGGCCTCTCCGAGTCTCTCGCGGCCGCCTGCTCGAGGGCCTGCCGTCGCCGTAGCGGAGCCTCGGACCAGGGGCTCTGCGTCAAGCCGGCATCGGGCAATGCCGCGAGCGGTTCGTTGTGCCTCCCGGCGCCGACTGTCCTGGTGGTGAGCCCGGCTGGAGGATTCCCTGATCTGACAGGCTGTCTGCCTATGTACTCGTTCCGGCTAGGCTGGTCATTCTCAGGTCCTGGCCTCACCGCTGTCGGCTTCGTCTCGCTCCGCCCCGGAAGGCCGGCCTCGGGCGTCCCGTCGTGCGAATGTCCGCCGGTCTTGCTGGCGCCGAGCTTCAGCCACCTCTCTGTCTCCCCGGAACTCGGCTCGATGTCCTCTTCCAGGCTCACCGCGTGTGCGCCCGGCTGATCTAGAACACGCGTCCCGTCCACCACCGGCTCTGGCGTTACTCCCTGGCCAGGCAGAACCGTCTCGAGCCAGGCCTCATTCGAGTCCCTTCGGGAATCCGGTGTGAGGCCGCGAGGCCCTGCCGTCACGTTGTTCCCCGCCCCCGCGTCCAGCGTCATGCGGCCCAGCAGATCTCGAAGGTCCAAGGCGCCCCGAGAGAGGTCTCGCCGTGCTTCTATCGCAGGTTCTATCCTCGGCTCCGTCCCAGGCTGCATCCAGGGTCCAGTCTGCGGTCTGGCCGACGACCCAGTTCGCGATCCGGTCTTGGGCTCGATCACCTCCCCGGTCAGCGGCTGGGCATCGCGTGCGGCGGCCTCCGTCGCAACCCGTACAGCAACCTCAGGTCGCTGCCGGGATGACACGCCGTCGAGCAGAGTGCGCTCAGCCCGGTTCTCGCTAACTCGGCTGCCCCTACCCTGATCGGCGGGAGCGGATCCCGCCCGCGGCCTGGACAACTCGGACGGTTCGTTCGATTCGAGCCGTCTGGAAGGCTTAGGCAGCTCAGTCCGCTCAGGCCGCTCAGTTGGCTCGGGTGGCTCTGATGGCCCATCGGATATCGCGCTTCCGGTTGTCGTGCCTTCGGACGCCCCACCTTCGGCCTCCCGCTGGATCGCATCAGGGGACTCACGCATGGCAGAGGGTTGGTTCAGCACGCTTCCACGAGCTTGTCGAGACGCTCCCGGCCAGGCTACCTTGCCGCTGCCCGGCGGAACCGCCACTCTCGGCTCGGCCTGAGCGCCGGACTCGGTCTGCGGTTGAACTCGCACGGTATCTGTGCTCGAATGCTCTTCGCGCAGTGCAAATACACGCCCTGGCTCGGGCGAACGCGCCGATACTGGCACAGACACACGTACTTCAGCACCGTTCGATCTCTGTTCCCTCTGGCCCCTGGGTGTCTCGAGTTCGGGATCATCCCCATTCCGGCTGCTGATCGCCCTAGTGGAGGACGCCCACGCCGCAGGCCGCCTGTCGTCCGGAGGTTGCACCTGCCGTTCCCCGAGACTCATTCCGGCCTCATCAACACGAGCGTCCAGTTCAGCATCCATATCATGGGCCCGGGTAGTCCCTGGTCCATTGCTGTCTGCAGTCCGCTTCGGACGGGACACAGACCTGGCCGTACTCGCATTGACAGGCCAGACAGGGTCCTCAGCAGTCTGGATATCTTGCCTGGCAGCAGGGATGTCACCTCCGGCAATCCGTGTGTCGTCCCGGGCTTCCTGGACACCGTCGCCGGGAGCCTGGACGTCTCCACCACCGCCCGCGTCTGGTAGAGGACGGAGCGGGGAACCGGACTGAGGAATCGAACGGGCTCCTTCTGGCACCCAGGCTGCCCGCGACAAATGAATACTCTCAGATGCTCTATGGGTGCCCGCCGGACCGGCGACTCCTGTGACGCCAGCTATGGCTGTGTCCTCTTCACCGCCTGCATTTGGGCGGCGGGGTACCGCGTCGGCAGACGGTTGTGGGCGGGTGCTGGGAAGCTCAGCATTGGACCGGACCAACATACTGGCTGCCATGACACCTGCCGCCGCGCAGGCCTCGATCTGGGCTGGGCTGCCCCAGTCGTCCACTCCCTCCTCCATGGAGACCGTGAGGTCACTGAGAAGCGCCCCGAACTCATCACGGTGGCTCTCCACTTCCATCCCGGGGGCCATCGGGCCACGGCATGGTGCCGAAGGCTTCCCCCAGGCAGTCTGGTTCATGGTGTCGATGCCTAGTGCTACTGTCATCCTGTCACCTCCTTTCTCTTAGGTTCTTCGAAGGCCACGTGGTGCAGACTCACCTCACCATGGGGTTACCGCCCCCCGGGGCTCCCTTGTACCTCATCGTGGCCAGTTCGTCGTTGTTCCTCTGCTCTGTGTGCTTGCACTCAGTCATATACTGCTCGAGCGATCTCTCCTTGAGCTTCTCTACAACCTTCCGCGCCTTCATCCCGTCGACTGCCTCTGACCGCTTCTCCTCGGACCTCGAATGGAGTCTTGTGACGAGGTCAGCCTGGTGTGCTATGGCTTCCTTGAGGCGCGCAAGGTAGTTGTGACACGCATTCACCTCAGCGACATCGATCTGGGATCGCTGCACTCCTGCCATGTCCCTGGTGCTCTCATAGAAGGCGCAGTTCAGGTTGGAAAGCCTCTCCCGGGCACGCTGCTCTGTCGCTCTCGCGCTGGCTAGCTCCTGCCTGAGATGGTCTTCTCTCCGTCTCCTGTATTCGAGCACTGGTTCGAGCCGGAAACGGAATCCTCCCACAGTCTCACTCCTCACCGGCCAATTCTACGAGTCTTCCCGTCACATCGTCGAAGTCCGCCATCTCCTCCACGTCCTGGCAGAGGAAACCGTTGAGGTGGTCTATGGCGTCAATGGCCTCGTCGACCTTGCGGTTGCTTCCGCGGACATAGGCCCCTATGTTTATCAGATCCTCAGCTTCTCTGTAGGTGGCCAGCAGGTCTCGAAAGCGCCGCGCCGCCGCACGGTGCTGGCTAGATACGATTCCGTCCATCACCCGACTGACGCTCTTGAGCACATCCACGGCGGGGTAGTGGTTCTTGTCCGCGAGCTGCCTTGTGAGCACGATGTGTCCGTCGAGTATACTCCTCACCGCGTCCGCGATGGGTTCCGTGAGATCATCCCCATCCACCAGTACAGTGTAGAGGCCTGTGATCGTCCCCCGCTCGCTCGTTCCAGAGCGTTCCAGGAGCTTGGGGAGGAGTGCAAAGACGGACGGGGTGTACCCTTTGGTGGCAGGAGGTTCTCCTATGGCCAAACCGACCTCGCGCTGAGCCATGGCGAACCTGGTAACCGAGTCCATCATGAGCATCACGTTCAGCCCGCGGTCGCGGAAGTACTCTGCGACGGCCGTAGCCACCATTGCTCCTTTGAGCCTGACCAGCGCAGGCCTGTCGGAAGTGGCCGAGACCACCACTGACCGCGCGAGCCCTTCTGGGCCCAGATCCCGCTCGATGAACTCCCGGACCTCGCGGCCCCTCTCCCCGACCAAGGCGATCACGTTCACATCCGCCTTGGCGTTGCGAGCGATCATCCCCAGAAGCGTGCTCTTGCCGACGCCACTCCCTGCGAAAATCCCAATCCTCTGCCCGTACCCGCATGTAACGAGGGCGTCCACAGCCCTAATGCCCAAAGGCAGCACCTCGGTAATGCGCGGCCTAGAAAGGGGGTTCGGCGGCAGATTGGAAACGGGGTACTCTGCGACGGTCCTGATTGGCCCGAGCCCGTCCAGGGGATTCCCTAGCCCATCGATGACCCTTCCAAGAAGACCGTCCCCCACCCGGACGGAGAACGACTTGCCCCCAGCCACGATCTCGCTTCCCGGGCCGATGCCTCCCATCTCCCCAAGAGGCATGAGAAGCAGCTTGCCCTCGCGAAACCCCACCACTTCAGCGGTTACAGGGTTGCTGGATGTGCGTGGGTATACATAGCACACCTCACCGAGCTGAGCTTTGGGTCCGTTTGACTCAATCACGAGCCCGATCACCTGCGCGACTCTGCCGTTCTGTTTAATGGGATCCACGGCTTCAAGCCGGGCATAGTACCGGCTCAAGTCGAGTGTGCAAGCGGGCTCATCCATTGTGCGACAACTCCTCTGCGAAGGCGCGCCCGATCTCGGCGAATTGCTCATCTATCCTGGCATCCACTGCTCCCGTGTCCATCTCCACGACGCATCCGCCCCGTCCGATCCTGGCATCCTCGACGATCTTGAGGTTCTTCGCGTCGATCACGAGGTCCATGAGCTCGGCGCGGCGCATGACAAGCATCTCCAGATCCTCGGGGTTGACCCTCACCACCAGACTCCTGGCCCCTTGTGCTCTCCGTATCGCCTCCTGTACGATCTCCAAGGTGGCGTCGGGGTCGGTCTCTATGACGTGTCTGACGATCTTCTCAGCAACCGCAGTGGCGAGCCTGACTATTTCCCGTTCTGACTCAGCCACAAGCCTGTCAGCACGGCTGCGAATCTCATCCGCCATTCTCCCGATGAGGTCGAGGAGTGATGAGTACTCGGAGCGTACTGTCTCAATACCCTCGGCTTTTCCCGCCTCAAAGCCCCGGTCCCATGCGGCGCGCTCGAGCGAGGCCGCGCGGGCCTTCGCTTCTTCCATGAGTCGCTGGGCCTTGGTCTCTGGCTGGTCTGCGGCTTGGCAAGAGTCCGCCTCCGTGGGGCGACCGCAACCATTCCTGTCATCAAAGACGGGCATGGCCGACGGCACCAGGTAGGATGAGTGGCTGGATTCCAGCTGCACATATGTGCGCTTGATGACGCTAGACAACCATCTCGTCCTCCTTCCCGCGGCCCGTCACGATCTCCCCGGCCTCCTCCATCCGCCTGATGATCGACACTATCTTCATCTGCGCCTCTTCCACGGTGCGCAGCCTGACTGGGCCCAGGTATTCTAGCTCCTCCTGAAGCATCTGCGCTGCACGCTCCGAGATGTTCTTCATCACCTTTTGCTTCACTTCGTCGCTGGCCACCTTGAGCGCCAGGGCAAGGTCTCTTGAGTCAACCTCCCTGATCACCATCTGGACGTACCGGTCGTCCATGAGCACGATATCCTCGAAGACGAACATGAGGTTCTTCACTTGCTCCGCTATGGCTGGATTCTCCTCCTCGAGCCTTTCGATGATCACCTTCTCTGTGGATCTGTCCACATTCTGGAGGACCTCCACCAGGGACTTCACACCTCCAGCCGCGGCAAATTCCTGTGTTCCGAAAGAGGTCAGTTTGCGCTCGAGGATGGACTCTACCTCCTTGACCACTTCGGGCCTGGTTCCTTCCATGAGTGCGACTCTCGAGGCGACGTCCGCCTGAAGCTCGGGGGACAAGGCTGAGAGCACCATAGCTGCCTGGTCCGGCCTCAGGTGCGCGACGATCAGGGCTATGGTCTGCGGGTGTTCACCTTCGATAAAGCCTGAAAGCTGGTCCGCGCCGATGTTCCTCACAAAATCAAACGGGGTGACTCTGAGGCTGGCGGAGAGGCGGTTGATGATTTCCATCGCCCGGGCAGAGCCGAGAGCTTTCTCCAGTATTTGTTTGGCGTAGTCGATCCCACCCTGAGCTATGTACTCCTGGGCAAGGCAGAGCTGATAGAATTCTGAAACCACCGCCTCTTTCTGGGCAGGGGCCACCTTGCCGAGGGTGGCGATCTCCAGCGTGAGCTGTTCTATCTCTGCCTCACGCAGGTGTTTGAGCACTTCAGCCGCCGCCTCGGAGCTCATGGTGACCAGGACTATGGCTGCCTTTCGCCGGCCACTCATGGCTGTGTCTGGACCGGCCATCCGCCCACACCTCTCATTCCTCGGCCATCCAACCCTGGATCAAGGCCGCCACCTCATCCGGTTTGCTCTTGGCGAGGTTGTCCAGACTCTGCTTGACCTCCGCCCGTTTCTGTTCCTCGGCACGTGCCCGGACGAGTTCCTTCGGCGGAGCCTCCTCGGGCAGGACCTCGTCCACCCTCTTCTCGGCTACACGTCCGCTCCGGATATCGGGCTGCCTACGGATGGTCCCGATGACAACCAAGGCGAGGATGAAAACGAGAATCCCCAGTGCCACAGGAACTCCCGCCCTGACGATGCTCAGCACCATGGATCTCCGCTCCGCACGAAGGATGTCGGCCTCCACCTTTGCCATATCCTCGTCGCTCGCGCCCTTCG
>JANLFS010000030.1 GCA_024655925.1 Bacillota bacterium
GCCCTGACGACAAGGTCCTCCGTGACCCACAGCACCGTGTTCGTGGGGGATCTCCTGATACCCTGGGATGATACATCCAGTATGGGCCACGCGGGAGTGGGCGACTTCTGGGTCAACCCGAGTGTCTTCAAAGAGATCCTGAAGATACCCCGCTATCCTCTGACCACCGTCCAGGTCAGCTACGAAGCAAATGGCCGGGTCTACGAGGCCTACAGATTCGACTATGATTCCGCCGAGGACGGCCGGAGGTACATATGGGTGGTGGATCCCGAGTCCGGGTTGATGCTCTACCATGCCCAGTGGTCCCCGACGTCTGATCGCAACTTGTGCCACGTCTCGGTTATGGAGCTCGTGACCACGCGCCAGTTGCTAGTCCCGTGGGCTGGCAGTTCGGTCCCGAGTTCGTTCAAGGCCGGGATGCAGATGACCTACCAGGGACATATCAAGACCTGGCTCCCAGCGACCGGCCCGAACATCCCGGTTCCGGCGGTTCTCGAGGTCGTGTTCACTAACGTCGGCCACAACTGGACTGAGGCCAGAGTACAGCGGGTGTTCAGCGGGCAACCGGCGGATGCCGCGCTAACGGTCCATACGGGTCCCGGCCTCTTGGCGGGCGGGTTCTGGATACCACCTGCTTGGTTGGCCCGTCTGAGAAACGGGGACCGGCTCGATGAGTACGATCCCATCACGAAGAGTCAAGTAGAAGTCAGCTATGTGGGGACAACCACGACCGGAGTGCCCATCGTGGCGATCTTCGAGTGGGGCAAGCGCTACAAGCGCGTCTGGGTCTACCGGATGACCGACGGGCTCCTCGTGTATTGGCTCGATGAGAAGCTGATCGACCCTGCATCAGGCATGATCCAGCAAGCAGAGTGGCAGCTAAGGTAGAAATGGGCCGTCAGGCGCCGGCCGGAGACCCGGGGCGTAGTGCACAAGGGTCACGCCGGCATCACACCCCCGCCTGCATGTTCCTACATCAAGGCCGGCACGATTCGGGCAGCGGCGCGGATCACAACACCCCAGCCCGCACGTTCCTACCGCGGCTTCCAACTGCCCGGTCCTTGGGGTCTCGAATCAGGTACGCCCCGACCACCATCAGGGCCACCCCAGCAAACGTCACCCGGAACGCGGAGGCATATGCAGCTGCGGTCGCGGGGCCGCCTGCAGCGGCCTTGTCTATCAGACAGCCCATGAGCGGCTGGAACACGGCCGCGCCAAAAAGGGTGCAGGCGTTGACTACCGCCATTCCAGTCCCGGCCTTGTTGCTCCCGGCGTAGTCTTTCGCCATTCCGAAGCCCACGACCGCAAGGGCGGTAGTGGGAACGCCGATGAGGACGGCGCTTGCGTAGAGCAGCCATGTCGGCGCGGACGCGGTGAAGAAGGCGAGCGGAACCCACGCCAGAGCGTACAGCAGTGACCCGGTGACAAAAACCACTCTCCTCCGAAACCCCAGGCGGTCGACGAGAAAGCCCGCTAGGGGTCCGCCTACCATGCATGCGAGGGAGACCACCATCATCATGTTGCTCGCCTCTATCTTCGTCATTGCCTTGACGTCCATCAGGTAAGGCACGCCCCATAGCCCCTGATACCCCATGAGAGGTCCGTACTTGAAGAAAGCCGTCGCCCCGAGGAGCATGATTGGCAACAGGCCCGACAGGACAGTCCACCGGGACCGTGCCGCGTTCCCTCCTGCATTCGAGGTTGCGCAGGTGTGTGCCTGACTCCGGCGATCCGCCGACGCGGCCGGAGGATCGCCGTTCACGAGGACTCCTGTCGCACCTGTCTGCGCAGGCTCGGGGTTCCGCAGGAACACCCAGCATGCCACAGTCACTAAGATGGTGATGACGCCGATGATCACGAAGGACTGCCTCCACCCGATGGCGGACACCGCGAGCGCGAGAGGGCTAGTGGCGACCAGCGAACCGAGGTGGCCGGCGGCCCCGAATAGCCCAACCATGGTCGAGAACTCGCCTGGTCCTGAGATCCGGGACAGAAGCTGCAATGTGGGGATGTAGACACCGGCCGCGCCTAACCCAGTGATCACCCGTGCGGCTACTGCCATTCTCCAGGTATGACTGGCGCTGAAGAGCAGCACACCGACAGTGGCGATGGCCGTGCTGATCGAGATCACCGCCCGAGACCCGAGCATGTCCGTGAAGATCCCGAAAGGGATCTGCAGCGCGCAGTAGACATAGAAGTAGGTGGACGCCAACAATCCTAGCTGGGCAGCAGTGATCGCATACTCAGTCAGGAGGTTCTCTGCGATAACGGCAGGGGAGACTCTGTGAAAATGGGAGAGGAAGTATGCGCACGAACACAGAGCGAAGATGAGCCATTTCCGACTTCTGTTGTCGTCGTAGCTGGAGGACATGATCCAAGATCACTCCTTGCGCAGTGAGGAAGCCTCGCTTCGTCCCAGAAGGGCGAGGTCCCGGACGATCACGCCAGCCATTGCGAGGCCAGCTGCAGGCGGCACGAAAGAGATGCTCCCTGGGACACGAGACTTCTGAGAACGGGGTGGTTCATCTGAGAAGACCACGGTGAGCCCGCGATCGATCCCTCTCTCGCGGAGCCCCAGGCGAACCGCCCTCGCCATGGGGCATGTGTGGGTCTTCGAAATATCGGAGACCCTGAACCTGGTGGGGTCGAGTTTGTTCCCAGCGCCCATGGAAGATACTATTCTGATGCGGGACCCAAGACATGCCTCGATCAGGTCGAGCTTGGCCGGGACCGAGTCGATCGCATCTGCAACGTAATCTGGCTTGCTTTCGAGCATGCGCGGGATGTTGCCGGCGGAGATGAACTCGACCACCGACGTGACCCGGCATCCTGGGTTGATCGCGGCCACTCTCTCGGCCATCGCCTCCGCTTTGTGCTTCCCGAGGGCCGGCCGGACCGCGACGATCTGCCGGTTCAGGTTGCTTTCAGTTACCACGTCTCCATCTACTAGAGTCAACGCACCTACCCCCGCCCGGGCAAGCGCCTCTGCACATGCCGAGCCAACCCCGCCCAGCCCCACCACAAGGACAGAACTGGCAGCGAGTTGCGCAACTCCTTCAGAGCCGATCAGAAGAGCGGTCCTGGAGAACATGTCCTCAGAGTGATGATCAGTGCTCATTCTCGCGTCCTCCTTGAAGGGCAGAGCCCGAAGACGTCGAAAAGCCTCAGTTGTGCACAGCGTGAGAACTTCCCAGTGGGGGTTTGCAGATGGAAGCACCCAGCCGCATAGAAGAAATTACGATGCCGGACGGCAGCCACACCTGCGTCCTCGCAAACTTCGACTGCCTATCAGGGATCCCCAAGACAGTCGATCCTGGTTCGGTTGATGTGGTGGTCACCTCCCCGCCGTACAATCTCGGCATCAACTACAACTCGTACGACGACCGCATCAGCCGGCAGGAGTATCTGGAGTGGACTCGGGAATGGGCCTCCCAAGTCGCCCACGCTCTCTCCCCAGGAGGCTCACTCTTCCTCAACATAGGGTCAAAGCCGACAGACCCCTGGGTACCTTACGAAGTCCTTTTTGTGCTTCGACCGCTTTTCCAGCTGCAGAACGTGATCCACTGGATCAAATCCATTGCCATCGCCCACGCGGACGTCGGCAACTACCCCGGCATAACCGGCGACGTGGCCGTCGGCCACTACAAACCCATCCGGAGCAAGAGGTTTCTCAACGACTGCCACGAGTATATCTTTCACCTCACGAAGGCCGGTGACGTGGCACTGGATCGGCTCGCCGTCGGAGTGCCCTATCAGGACAAGAGCAACATCGGTCGTTGGGAGGGCGCCCAGTCCGGCAGGAGATGCCGAGGAAACACATGGTTCATCCCTTACGAGACCATCCAGAGTTCCGAGGCCGATCGTCCACACCCCGCGACATTCCCTGTGCGCCTCCCGGAGATGTGCATCAAGCTGCACGGGCTCGAACGGTGCAACCTCGTCATGGATCCGTTCATGGGCATCGGGAACACCGCTCTTGCATGCATCCGCCTTGGCGTCTCTTTCGTGGGGTTCGAAATCGATGAGTCATACTTCGACCTGGGCCTAGCCAAAGTGCGCAAGGCTTGTGAGGTCCAACAGACCCTCTTCTAGCCTATGACACTCCCCACAACTCGAAGGAGGTTTTCGCCCATGATCCCGGAAATCTCCTCATCCGAGTAGCCCCGGTGAGCCAGTTCGCCGGCCACGGCCGGGAAATCCAGCACACTCGAGATCCCGGCGGGGAGATACTCGTCGGACATCCCATCGAAGTCGGAACCGATGCCAACATGTTCCGGCCCTACCAGGTTGGCGAAATGGTCGATGTGGTCGGCAATCCCACCTATGGTCCTTCGCCCATCACCAAGGAAGAGGCCAACGAAGGATACTCCGATGACGCCGTCTTTCTCCGCGATGGCACGGGCCTGTTCGTCCGTGAGGTTTCGTGGATGCGACCACAACACCTTGGAATTGGAGTGGGAGGCTATGACCGGCCGCGTGGAGACCTCCATCACGTCCCAGAATCCTGCCTCCGAAAGGTGCGAGACGTCGACCACCATGCCAAGCCGGTCCATCTCCCGGACAACCTCCACACCGAACCTGGTGAGGCCGCCTCGTGTGCGCTCCTCATAGCATCCGTCAGCGATCTGGTTGCGATTGCTCCATGTGAGAGTCATAAGTCTTACGCCCAGCCTATAGAATATCCTGAGCAGTTCAATGCTGCCCTCTAGGACCTCGCCGCCTTCGATGGAGAGGAACCCGGCGATCTTGCCCCGCTCTTTCGCGCACGCCACGTCTTGAGCTCTCGTCGCGGGAGCGAGGAGGCTTCCTTCCGTCTCGGCCTCCTGGTAGAAGGCGTCCACGTATCGCATGGCGCGTGTTGCGGAAGCACCTGGCAGGAATTCCTCCGGGACGTATATGGCGAATACCTGTGCGGACATGCCGGCCTCAGCCATCCTGGGGAGATCCAGGTGCCCGCCACGGCCGGTCTCCCCCAGCTTGCGACGCCCGCTCACCACATCCATCAAGGTGTCGCAGTGGGCATCCATCATGAACATGAAGGTCGACCCCCTTGCTTGCCACAGTCGTCCACTTGAGTATACCACTCCTCCAGCTCCCTGTATTGCGCAAAGTCACCCTTAAGTGGTAGGATGAACTGGAGGCTCAGGTGGAGCACTCGCTCTGTAATGTGTGCGGGAGGGTGACCATCATGCCAGGAGTGAGAATCGTTACTGACTCCACTGCTGACTTGGGCACAGAGCTTGCGCGGCGGTACAATGTGCCCGTAATACCGTTTTACACCATCTTTGAGTCCGAGAGCTATCGTGACGGGATAGATATCACTGCAGACCGTCTTTTCGAAATGGTAAGGGAAAAAGGCTGCCTGCCTACCACTTCCGCTCCTAGCCCGGGCGTCTATATGTCCGCGTTCCAGGAGGTTCTCCAGGAGTCGGACGAACTCATCTACATCGGCATCTCCAGCAAGTTCTCAGCTGGTGTCCAGAATGCGAGGATGGCAGCTGACATGCTCCCTCCGGGACGTGTCCGTATCATCGATTCGGAGAACTTGTCCACCGGCATCGGGATCTTGGTCATATTCGCGTGCGACCTTGCGGCTAAGGGCGCCACCGCGGACGAGATCGTCACGGCCGTTTCGGATGCTCGACCCAAGGTGCGCACTTCCTTCATCATAGACACCCTGGACTACCTCCGCATGGGCGGCAGGTGCTCGGGGGTGCAGGCCTTGGCCAGTTCACTTCTTCACCTAAGGCCCGTAATCTCGGTGGTTGACGGAGGTATGGTGGTTTCCGCAAAGGTCCGCGGATCGAGAAAGAGAGCCCTTGACCACCTGGTATCAGAGTTCCAGGCGAATGTGCCCAGCTTTGTCCCAGATCGCGTGTTCGTCACCCAGACTGGGTGCCCCGAGGATGCGCTGCACCTCGTTGACAGCATCAAGAAGGTCGCGCCGGACACTCGGGAGATCCTCTCAACCAAAGCCGGGAGCGTCATCTCCAGCCACTGCGGGCCGGGAACCATCGGGATCATATACATGACGAAGTAACTGGAATCTCGAGTATTCCATGACTCCATGGTGTTCAGTCGCCCGCCCTGCCGAGGTGGGCTCCGACACATTGCCAGCGATCTCCCCCGCCGCAAAAGACCGGCCCCAGGCCTACATGTTGTTGGCCCGGGGCCTTGCTTACTTCGGTTCCTCAAGTCTTTCACAGGACTGGGGCTCAACCACCTCGGCCTTCGGTGCACTGGGACGTTGTCAGCGCTGGACCCGCCCTGAGGTGTCTCCCTTCGCGAGTGCCTCTACTTCGTCCACGGTCACCAAGTTGAAATCTCCGAAGATGGAGTGTTTGATGCATGACGCCGCCACAGCGAACTCCAAAGCGTCGCGTGATGACTTCCCGCTCAGGATGCCATGAATCAACCCTGCCGCGAAGGCATCCCCGCCGCCCACGCGGTCCACGATGTGGACGGGGTATTTCTTGGAGAACAGATGCTCTGAGCCATCGAAGAGCATGCCTGACCATATGTTGTCGAATGCCGATATGCTTTCCCGGAGAGTAATTGCCACCTTGTCAAAGCCGAACATCTCCACCAGTTTGGCGGCCACGTCACGATAGGCGGCCGAGTCGATCTCCCCTCGGGTCACGTCCGTCCTCTCAGCACGGATTCCAAAAACCTTGTCTGCGTCCTCCTCGTTTGCCACGACTACGTCCACATACTTCATGAGACCCGTCATGACCTCACGGGCCTTCTCAGGCGTCCACAAGTTCTTCCTGTAGTTTAGGTCCGCGCTGACTGTGAGCCCCATCTCCTTCGCGGTCCGGGCGGCCTCCAGGGTTGCCGCGGCGGCCCTGTCTCCCAGGGCTGGAGTGATGCCGGTGAAATGGAACCAATCGGCACCTTCGAACACCCGGCCCCAGTCGATCTCACCCTGGCTGATCTCCGAGATCGAGGAGTTCGCCCTGTCGTAGATGACTTTGGAGGGCCGTTGTGACGCACCCATCTCAAGGAAGTAGATGCCGAGCCTGGAGCCACCACGGACTATGTAGTCCGTCCGAACCCCGAACCGTCGGAGGTGGTTCACAGCCGACTGTCCTATCTCGTGCCGCGGAACCCTAGTGACGAAATAGGAGTCGAGACCGAACCCGGCGAGGGAGACAGCCACGTTTGCCTCTCCTCCGCCGTAGACCACATCGAATGAGCCGGCTTGCACAAAACGCTGGTATCCTGGGGGAGACAGTCTCAACATGATCTCCCCGAACGTGACTACCTTCTTCGCCAACCTTACCTCCTCCAATCATCCTCAGTGATGGTGAAGCTCTCCGGCAACTTCTCCTTTAGAGTGTCGCGTTCCGACGTGCCAGCCGCGAGAGCGTACAGGAAGGTGGCCCCACTCGGGTCGAGCGCAATTGGTTTGGCATGCCAGATACTTGGGAACACGACTGCCGCCTGTCCTCGGTCTAGTTCGAAGAAGCACAGGCCCTGTCTTGAACAGGCAGGGGCGACCGGTACGGCCATCCGTCCGACAAGGGCTACAAACAGCTGGGGAGACTCCTTGTGGACTTCGAGTGCTGTGTATTCCCTAGAGGGAGCATACTCAAGCACGGCGGTTTTCACATCGGATTTCGGGACACCGTATCTGGATGCAAACACTTCCGCCGCCCACAACGCCGCGGTTCCCTCGCTGTCAAGTGCGCCAGCAGGAATCTCGACAGGTTCTCCGTATCCCCGGAACTCCGGGGACGTGATCTGCCCTACTGCCATTTCTCCCGGGTTCAATAGAACTCGCCTCCTCGTGCTCGTCTGCGGTTACGCCCGTGCCCGCGCCACCTCGTCGATGAACTTGCGAGCGTGAGCTGCAAGATCGTCCCACCTCTTCTCGGCTATCATCTTCTTGTCGGTGAGCGCAGTCCCGACTCCGAGGAAACTCGCACCGGCCTTGATGAACGCTCCCGCAGTAGAAAGGTCTACTCCGCCAGTGGGCGTGAGCAGGATCTGAGGAAACGGACCTTTCATATCCTTGAAGAACTCCGGCCCCAGTTTCGTTGCGGGGAACACTTTGACAACATCTGCTCCGGCCTCCCAGGCGGCCAGGATCTCGGTGGGAGTGAAACCACCCGGGATCACGATCTTGGAATAGCGCTTCGCCATGGAGATGATCTCCTGCTTGAAAACGGGTGAGACCACGAACTCCGCTCCGGCCAGGATTGCCATGCGTGCAGTCTCAGCGTCGAGGACTGTGCCGACTCCCACCACCACCTTGCTGCCGAGTTCCCGTGAGACGTCCTTGATGACGTCAATCGCATTTGGAGTAGTCATGGTTATCTCGATGGCCCGGACGCCTCCTGCCTCTATGGCCCGGACGACGTCAAGCAGCTCACCTGAGCTCTGAGCACGGATCACCGCGACCACGCCGGTCTCCACGAGCACCTCAAGGTTGCGTTCTTTCTGAGTCAACGCCATTCTATCTCCCCCCATAGATGAGATTGGTATCCATGGTTGTGAAACCAGGTTGCGCTATACGATACATTTCTCCGCCCCTACGCAGAATCCTTCAACAGAAGAGGTTCGTGTTCGAAGGACTAGCCCTCCCTGCGACGAATACTTGAAACATCAACCCACGCTGCGCACCAAATCGGCGGTGCGCTGGATCAGGAGGAGAACGTGATGGGCTTTCCCCTCCGGGCCGGAGTGCTAGTCATAGGAAGCGGCGGGGCGGCGCTCCGCGCGGCCATTGCTGCCTGGGAGTCCGCGCCCAGCCTTAGGGTGGTGCTGGCCACCCGCGGTGTACTGGGCGGGAGTGGAGTGACCGCCAAAGCGTGTTCCGACCGGATGGCATTCCACGTCACGCTGCCCACAACACCCCCGGGTGGGCCTGATAACTGGATCTACCATGCTCAAGACATCTTCAATATCGGGGGGCAGGTGTCAGACGAGCCCCTCGCTGAGATCCTGGCCCGGGGCTCCGCCGAGGCGTTCCGATACTTGGACTCATTAGGTGTCCCTTTCGCAAAACGACCCGACGGAACCCCGTTACAGTTTGTGACAGACGGCTCCGAATACCCGCGCGCTTGTTACACCGGCCCGTACACGGCAGTCGACATTGAACAGGCGCTCGTACGGCGCGTCAAGGAACTGCCCATTGGGGTCGTGGAAGGGCTAGTCGCTGTGTCCCTCATTACCAGGGACGGCAGGGTGTGCGGCGCCACCTTCATGCGGGAGAACCCCGTGGCTTATCATGGCGATGTCAGACTAGGTGCTGACGGCACGCCTGTCGTCATACTCGCCGGGGCAGTCGTGCTCGGGACAGGCGGTCCCGGACAGGTCTTCGAGACCAACCTGTTCCCTGAGGAGTGCACCGGCTCCGGAACCGGGATCGCCATCCGCGCCGGAGCGGAATTGGTCAACATGGAATTCATACAGATCGGCCTCTCATCCGTTTCCACCAAGCTTGCATGTTCCGGTAGTATTATGAGGTGCATTCCCAGGGTTGTGAATGAAGAGGACCACGAGTTCCTGCTCGCAAGCTTCCCCGGGGAGGACCCGGCTGAGATCTATGCGCTTCTTTTCAACAAGGGCGCAACCTGGCCCGTCTCCGCCGAGCACCGCACGTGCCTCATAGACGTTGCGGTCCACCGCGAGATCGAGCGAGGGCACAGGGTTTATCTTGACCTGTCCCGAAATCCCGAAGGGTTCGACATGTCCGCACTGCCTTCGAATGTTATGGAGAGGTACAGGAGCGAGATCAAACAGGAAGTCCCCGCTGAAGTCAGGGCGGCCTCGCCAATAAACCGTCTGCGGGAGATAAACCCGCCGGTGGTCCAGTGGTTCCTCGAGCGCGGGATCGACCTGGTCCGCGGGGACAGGATTGAGATCGCCCCGAGCATCCAGCATTTCCAGGGCGGAGTCAAGATCGGGCCCAGGGCCGAGACAACTGTTCCGGGTTTGTTCGCCGCAGGTGAAGTGGCCGGCGGGCAACACGGGGCAAATCGCCCAGGCGGCAACGCCCTCATGGACTGCCAGGTCTTCGGGAGAATTGCGGGCCTGGAAGCCGCAAGAGAGGCACTTGCCGTCATGAGAGGTTGTGAGGAAGCGTCGGCTCCCGGGGACACGGCAGCAGGCGGAGACCTGCTCCCAATGGGTAACGGCCTTCTTCCGTTACCCAATGGCAATCTTCCTGCCACCGAGGCGCGAGCCAGGCTCCGGCGGACCATGGCGATGTCGTGCGGAGTAGTGCGGACCCAAAGTGGGTTGAAGCAGGCGGCCAGGGAACTCGCAGCCATCCGCGAAGCTGGTGTAGGTGTCGACGGGCATGGACCTCTCTACGCCGTTGAGACCGACCTCATGCTTGACGTGGCAGCCGCCATCGTCTCCTCGGCGTCTGAGCGTGACGAGAGTCGTGGGCCCCACCTCATGTTCGAGCGGCCCGATTCTCCTCTGCCCATGCCAAGGGACGACAGTAGGTGGCGGAAGTACATTGTGGTCAGCCGAAATGGCCTCGAAGTGCGAAAGCCTGTGAGGTCCAACTGCGAAGACGAATAGGTGGTGTAACTGTATGGTCACAGCGCGAGCGATGGTCCTTGAAGCCTTCAGGAACCCCCTCGTGATGCGGGAGTTCGGGGTGGGCACGATTCCCGACGGGCATGTGCTTGTGAGGCTCTCTGCCGCAGGTGTCTGCGGATCCGACCTCCACATGTATCAGGGGAAAGACCCCAGGACCCCCCTACCCATCATCCTGGGCCACGAAGGGGTTGGGCACGTTGAAGCGGTAGGAGGGCGCGTGACCGATGTAGACGGTCATGAGCTTGCCCCCGGTGACCCCATCATCTGGGATCGAGGGATCATGTGCGGGGCGTGCAGGATGTGCGTGATAGAGCGTCGCCCGGCCCTCTGCGCGAGCAGGCGTGCCTACGGCATCCATATCGGAGCAGCCGAGCCGCCCCACCTCAACGGGTGCTATGCCACACACCTGATGCTGAGACCAGGGACGAGAATCCTTTCACTGCGCTCTCGCGACGCTCAGCAAATCGACCCCGCGATTCTGGTGGCGGCATCCTGCTCAGGTGCCACAGCAGCGCACGCCGCAGAGCTTGCGGATATCCGCGTCGGCGATTCTGTGGTCATCTACGGACCCGGTCCACTGGGCGCGTTTCTGGTGGCTTTCTCAAGGGCACGCGGGGCGTCACGGGTGATCGTGGTCGGCGGAACCGGCCTCAGGCTTGAGATCTGCCAGATGCTTGGGGCCACCCACACCATCAACAGGAACGAGACCAGTCCGGATGAGCGGCGAGAGATGATAATGGACGCAACCGGAGGCCGGGGGGCTAGAACGGTGTTCGATGCCGCTGGGAGCCATGATGTGGTTCGCGAGGCCATCGACATCGTTTCCACTGGGGGTAGTGTGAGCCTGCCGGGGTTCGCGGTGCCTTCAGGCACAATGCCGGTTGACATTTTCGGGCTGACCAGGCGTACTATCTCCCTGCAGGGAGTCTGGGTGAGCGACGCACGTCACCTCGATGAGGCCTTCAGCTTGGTGATGGCGAACCAGGAGGCCTTCGCGAAGATGGTCACCCACCGGTTCCCGCTCGATCGGGCAAACGAGGCCTTAGCGGCGGTCCGAGACCGGGAGGCAGTAAAGGCGGTACTGATCCCCTAGGGCCTGAGCCCCCGTTTTCTCACCCTGATCCCCGCGGAACTCATGGCGAGGACGCCCAGGATGATGAGGCCGTAGATGACCCGGCGCACCGGCTCGCTCACGTTCAGGATCGTCAGTAGCCCGGAGAGAACCGTGAGCACGAGCACACTTGCGAAAGTGCCAGGGTACCCTCCGACGCCTCCACTGAACGGAGTACCTCCCATGACCACTGACGCCATGGACCTGAGGCGGTAATCCTCCCCCCAGTCCAGGGTACCGGTGCCGATGTAGCCGGTGACGACCAAGCCAGAGATGGCTGCCGTGATGCTGCTCAGGATGTAGACGGCGATGATCACACGATCGACGTTGACACCGGAGAGTCCGGCGACCCTCTTGTTGGCGCCGACTGCATAGATCTTGCGCCCGAAGACCGTCTTTCTGAGAACGATGGTGATTCCGATGGACAGGAGGATCCAAAGGAGGAACGAGACCGGAACAATCCCAATCTTCCCGTTCCCGATGAACCTCAGGTAAGGAGATGCTCCGCCGGAAGGCGCCCCACGTGTGTACACAAGTGCTGCGCCCTCAGCGATGATTCCTGTTCCCAGAGTCATCACAAAGGCCGGTATGCCGAGTTTCGTTATGCCCACGGCGTTGAGAAGCCCACACCCACCCGCAACCATTAGTACCCAGAATATGGCGCGGAGGTTGTTTGCATCCGCCCCCTTGAGAAGTGCAGCGGCGACCACGTTTGACAGGATTGCGACAGATCCCACCGAGAGGTCAACGCCTCCGGTCAGTATGGCCATGGTCTGGCCGATGGCGATGATGCCCAGTGGGACGGCCTGTTTGAGCAGGTTGAGCGCATTCGCCGGCGTGAGGAACCTGGGGCTCACAATCCCTGACACGAGGAAGAGGACCACTGATGCCATAGCCAAGTAGCCCGCGATCCCAAGCCTGATTCTGGAACTCCTGCGTTCAGCAACCGCTGTCATTTCATCTCGAGCCATTTCCGTCTCAACGCCCCTCCCGCAACCGCGATCACCAGCAGTACTCCTTTGAGCAGGTACTGGTAGTAGGTGGACACCCCCAGGTGGTTGAAGACGTTCCCCAGGACCACGATGAGACATGCCCCGGCAACCGATCCCCAAACCTCCCCGACCCCGCTCGCAAACGTCGCCCCTCCGGCTATGACTGCAGTCATCGAATCAAGGCTGAAAGGAACGCCAGATGCCGCATCGCCGGACGCGAACCTTGCCGCCAGGAACAGCCCAGAGACGGCCGCGAGCAGTCCGGCAATGGCGTGTGCCGCCACCTTTGTCCTCTCGACCCCGATCCCGGCCCGGAACGCGGTCTCGGGATCGGCTCCAACTGCCCGAATATGGACGCCCAGGCGCGAGCGGTTGAGGACCCACCAAGACCCGACTGCGATCAGGGCGGCCCCGACGACGGGGATGGATACCCCCCGGATCTCTCCCGTCACCGCCTGCATGAACCTGTAAGGGATGGACCCTCCCGGGTAGGGCAGCACCGCAAGCGCTAGCCCCATGAGTGCGCCGTTGGTTGCCAAGGTGATCACCATGGCCTCCACTCGAACCCGGTAAACCAGAACTCCGTTGACTGCCCCGATGACTGCCCCCAGTAGGAGTATTAGGAGGCTCCAGCCCAGCATGCTGCCGCCCGAGTCTACCATGAACCTCGCGGCGATTACCGTCGCTAAGCTTATGACCCCGCCGACCGCCAGGTCCACATCGCCCGCGAGAATCGCGAACGTCTGTGCACAGGCGACGATGACTAATGCCACCGCCTGAACGAGCAGGTTTCTGAAGTTGTATGCTGTCCGGAAAGTTGGGGACAGGATTGAGGATACAACGAAGATCACTGCGAGGATAACGTAGATGGGCATGGCGGGATTCGAGGTGATCCCTCCGCTGATCCATCTCCGATGCACAATCGCAGGGGGCGCCGCCAGTCCTCTGTTCATCCCGTTCACCTACACGCTTCTGCTTCGGTCTCTGCAGTGATACCCCATTGCGCCGCCATGATTGTCTCCCGATCTGCGGTCTCAGCGTCGAACTCCCGCACTACCCTGCCGTCGTGCATTACGATGATCCTGTCGCAGATACGCATCACTTCCAGCATATCGCTGGAAACCATGAGAACGCCGCCTCCCGCGTCAGTGATCAGGCGCATCAGCTGGTAGATCTCTTCCTTGGCCCCGACATCTATGCCCCGGGTGGGCTCGGAGAAAAGGAGCACTGACGGTTCGGCTGCAAGCCATTTCGCGACTACTACCTTCTGCTGGTTGCCACCTGACAGGTTGTTGGCGAGATGACCAGGGGACGGTGGGTTTATCCGGAGTTCGCCGATGAGTCTCGACACCAGTTGCTGTTCCCGGGCGGAATCCACAAACCCGAAGGACTGCCGGGCGTCCACAGTCGGAAGGCAGATGTTGTTGGCAAGGTTCAACCTGAGGCAGACACCCTCGAGCTTCCTCTCTTCTGGGACGAAAGCGATCCGGGACCTCATGGCATCCCTCGGGTTCCGCAGTCTTACCTCCCGGCCGTTGACACGAACAGTCCCGTGGTCGAGCTTCATGGCCCCAAACAGCGCCCGAAGGACCTCGCGCTGACCCTGCCCCTCCAATCCGACGAGCCCGACGATCTCATTACGGTGCACCTTAAAGGATACGTTCGAGAACCAGGAACCCGCGCACAGCCCCGAGACTTCCAAAAGAACTTCGCGTGAGACTGGCACTTTGCCCGGAAGACGCGCGAGGGAGACGGCCTTACCGGTCATCATCTTGACGAGCAAATCCCGGTCGAGGTCCTGACAGGACCTCCGCCTGCCACCGTGCCATCCCTGAGCACCGTTATCTCATCGCAGATGGCGAAGATCTCCTCAAGTCTGTGCGAGATGAAGATGACCGTCTGTCCCTCGGAAACGAGCCTGCGTATGAGTGTGAAAAGGCTTTCGACCTCATGCCCGTTGAGCGCGGCCGTGGGTTCATCCATCACTATGACGCTTGCCTCCACTGACAGTGCCTTGGCGATCTCCACGAGCTGCTTCTGCGCCAGGCTCAGCCTTCCCACGGGCGTACCCGGGTCGACATCCACCCCCACTAGTGAAAGAAGCTTTTTCGCGCGCCCATGCGACGCCGTCCGGTCGATCGTCCCGAACCTTTTGACCACCTCGTGCCCGAGAAGGATGTTCTGGGCAACCGTGAGTGCGGGGATCAAATTGAGTTCCTGATGAATGGTGGAGATTCCAAGTTTTGCGGCTTGCGCCGGGCTCCCCACGACAACCTGCCGGCCTTTCAGGATGATCTTCCCTGAATCCGGAGGGATGACTCCTCCCAGGATCTTGATGAGAGTGGATTTCCCTGCGCCGTTCTCGCCGACGAGACCATGCACGGTTCCTGGTCTACACCGGAAATCCACCCCTCGGAGAGCATAGACACCTGGGAACGATTTTTCTATTTGGACCATCTCAAGAACGTATGGGTTCCCAACCACTGGACTCAGCCTCGCAAGAGGCGACTTGGAGGACCCGGGTAGACCGGGTCCCCCAGGCGGCCTCATAGATGTGCTGTGTTTACTAGCGGGTTACTTCTTCCCCCAGAGCTTGGTGATGATCTCCTCAGGAAGAGTGCAGTGGACCCAGAACTCATCCGACAGGTCAAACCTGGCCAGTTTGTCCACATTGCTGTTGTCGACTATGGCGAGTGGGGAGTAGACGATGTTCTCAGTCGGCTTGCCCTGCAAGATGTTGAGCGCGATGTCGAGCGCGACTAGAACGTCGCCGGGGATCGCCGTGGCGCTGTAAGACTTGAAGCCCTTCGGCTTTGCCTGCGCCCACATCTTCACGAATCCGTTGGACGCTGTCCCCGTCACGGGGATTACTCGTCCGCTCGCCAGAACAACCTCGAGGGCACCCTGGGCGGAGCCGCCACCGTCAGTCCAGATCCCAGCGACGTCCGGGTGAGCAGCGAGGAGGTTCTCTGCAGTCTGCTTGGCCTTGTCATAAGCCCAGTTGACCCAGTTCGGCCCTATGACCTGAATTCCAGGTGCCTTCTTGAACTCACGCGAAGCGCCCTCCCACCTCTGGACCGCCGCCGGAGCACCGGCCACACCGCCCAGGGCGAAGACCTTGCCCTTCCCGCCGAGCTCTTGCACGAGCCACCTGGCCATGGAGGCACCCAGTTCCTGCTGGTCCGCTATGACTTTGACTGTGGTAACAGGAGTGTCGACGATGTTGTCAAAGGCGATGACGGGGATGCCCGCTCTCACAGCCTTCTCAACCGCGGGCGACAAGGCCGACGGGCTTTGTGCCGTGATCAGGATCGCATCAACCTTCTTCGCGATGAGGTCCTCCATGTCCGCGATCTGCTTCTGGATCTGCCCACCTGCATCGGTGATCTCTACCTTGGAGATCAACGGAGAACTAGCCGCCGCAGCCTTGAACTCCTCAACCATGGCGACTCGCCAGGCATTCACCACCGACATGTTGCAGAGTGCGATCACGTAGGGCGGCGCCTTCTTGAACTTGGCGACGTCCACGGGCGCTCCGGCTGCAACGCCGAAGGCCGATGCCACCACGACGGCCACGACCACCAAAGCAACCACACGGCCTGGCTTCACTCTGAACATCTGCCGAAATCCTCCTCCCGGGGTCTAGTCTTCCGGAACCGGGTTGCGCCTTGTGGAACTCAGTTTCCGGGTGTGTGTAGATATTCTACCAATGAGCCCGGATTCCTTCACCATGGGTGGGTCTCTTGACCAGCCTATCCACCGGCAATAGGACTGGTCAGTGCAAGCAGGGATAGGACAAGATGCGCAGAAACTATCGAAATGGCACTTTGTTGCACTTCGCGGACTCTCGTTCTGCAGCGTGCCCGAAAGGTGGGTATGCCGTCAGCTACCCCACGGCTAAAGCCGGGGGCTTGCGGTAAGCAGGCCTGGAGCTGATCAGCCTCAGCTCATCGGCCGTAAGGCCATCGGGCTGCGTTATTCAGGTCATGATACCCTGGGATGCGTGCCAGTTCCAGGCCCTGTCGCCCGGCACCAAACAGGCATACCGGCCGGATAGCCGTCCGGCATAGGCCGAGCTTCAAGTTGAACGGCTTGGACGTGCATCCAAAGTACCTGCGGCTGCTTCAAAAAACCAATGGATACGAATATGCCCAAATAGGGGGAAGCGCGGCGTCTCCGCTCCACGCCTGAAGGCAGGGGCTCCCGACGCCGCGTAGTTTGGTGGAGGTGGACCGAATTGAGTGCATGGAACCTCACCGTGATCGGGGCGACCGTCGCAACTGCGGTCGCGCTCGGGCTGTACGGGTCGGTTCCTGGACAATCAGGTCGTATCCGGACGGCGAGGGTCAGAGGAGCCCGCGGGGCGTTCCTGGTGTCCTTCGCCTTTCTTGCGTTGGCCTCTGCGGCTCTGGTGGCCGCGCTCCTCAGGCATGACTTCAGCCTGACCTACGTGTACTCCTATTCATCCCGTGACCTGCCCACAGTCTACTTGATATCCGCGTTCTGGGCGGGCCAGGAAGGGACATTCCTGCTATGGGCGCTTTTCGGCGCGGCGGTAGGCACGATCCTCATGTTCACGTCCAGAGACCACGAGCCTTCCGTGATGTCATTCTTCAGCGCTGTTCAAATAGCGCTGCTGGTCTTCCTGCTCAAGGCCAGCCCGTTCCAACTGATGCGGGTGGTCCGAACTGACGGCGCGGGTCTCAACCCGCTCCTGCAGAACCCCTGGATGGCGATTCACCCACCCATAGTATTCGTGGGGTACGCGCTGAGCGCGGCGCCGTTCGCATGGGCCATGTCCGCTCTGTGGAATGACGACTACACAACCTGGGTTCGCCCGGGTCTCGCATGGACCCTGGGGGCCTGGCTTTTCCTGGGGGCAGGAATCCTGATCGGGGCCAAGTGGGCCTACTCCGTCCTGGGCTGGGGTGGATACTGGGGCTGGGACCCGGTGGAGAATGCCTCGCTCGTGCCGTGGCTTTCCGGCATGGCTCTCCTTCACACACTTCTGATGCAGCTGAGGAGAGGCCGGATGCTCAGGACCAACATAGCCCTGGCCATAGTGACTCTCCTGCTCATAATCTACGGCACCTTCCTGACGAGAAGCGGGGTGCTCTCCGATTTCTCAGTCCACTCCTTTTCTGCCCTGGGCATCAACGCCTACCTTGTCGGGGCCCTCGCCATCATCACCATAGCCTCGGCTGGTCTGTTCATATACCGCCTGCCAAGCATGGCGAGAGCGCGTGGGTACTCCGAACCTTACGACAGCATGGTATCCCGAGACTTCGCGGTCTTCGCGACGGCTCTTCTGTTCGTCGGGTCTGCCGCCGTTATCCTGCTGGGGACGTCTGCCCCGCTTCTAACCAAGTTCACAGGCAACCCGTCCGCGGTCGGCACCTCGTTCTACAACATCACAAACGCCCCGTTCGGGTTCCTGCTCGCAATGCTGATGGGGATATGCCCGTTCCTGGCGTGGCGTTCTTCCGACTCTCGCCACATGGGGTGCCTGCTCGCAATCCCGGTCGCTGCCGCCGTCGTGCTCACGATCGTGGCCTTGGCGATGGGCGCGAGGGGCATCTGGTTCTTGGCCTTTCTCTTCGCCGCCTTCCTCAGCCTCGCCGCCAACATCCTCATGGTGGCGCGGGCGGCCCGGTCCGGCCTTCTCAGGATTGGAGGGTACATCACCCATGTGGGGGTGGCCTTGATCTTCATTGGCATCATCGCCACTTCGGCATATGACGACACCGTCAGGCTCAGCCTGACCATGGGTTCGCCGAAGCCGGTGTTTGGATATGAGATGACCTACACTGGGGCAGAACTGGAGGAGGACGGCGGCGTCCGCCTGGCGCTGGACGTGGCCCTGGGGGATAAGATGTTCCGCGCCGCGCCATATATACAGACTACCAGGCGCGGCCCCGTCCGGCGCCCATACATCCATTCCGCCCTCTACGAGGACCTGTATATCGCCCCTCTCGAGGCTTTCTCTTCTGGACCGGAGACACGCTCGAAAACGGAAGGGTCTGTCTCTGTGACCTTGTCGAAAGGGCAGTCGGCCACCGCGGCAGGGCTCACGGTCAGGTTCATCCGGTTCGACATGAGCCAGCATGCAGAGTCGCAGATGGCCGTCGGCGCCCAGCTCGAAGTGGTCACGTCTGACGGAAAGATCCTTGGAACCGCCACGCCGGTTCTGGCACTCACCCGGTCGGGCAAGTCTCATCAGGACGCGGTGCTAGCGACTCCCGTCGGCCCAGTGGCGTTTCACCTCGAGGCGATAGACGCAACGAACGGCACAGCCACCGTGCAGATTGTTCGCATGGTAGGAGAGGTGGAAGGGCAAACCGGCAAGCGTGACAGGCAGGTTACTGGGACGCCCGATGGGGAAAACCAGTCGCCGGCGGCCGCCGCAGCACCTCAGGCAGTCCTGGTCGAGGTGAGCCGCAAGCCTCTAGCGAACTCTCTATGGGTTGGGTCAATCCTTCTGCTGGCAGGCACGACCCTCGCGGTCATCCGCCGAGCACGGGGGATAGACTAGCGGGTGATGAGCGGCGAGCCTAATGACTCATTCGCGGCCTATGGCGTTCGCCCCAGCACTAATCTCAAACCCCTCGCGCCCTCACAATGTCCTTGACCTTCATCAGCCTGGTGAGGTTGCCGCGCTCCGCCTCGTCAAGCTTCATCGTGATGTACTTGGCGGATTCCCGGAGTTTAGGGATCAGCACGTACTCCAGGGCATTGACACGCCTTCGGGTCTTCTCTATCTCCAGGGCCAGAAGCTCGACGGACTTTTCCACCTCAGCCAGTTCCACGAGGCTTGGAAGCGATTCCGACAGAAGCCTGATCGCCCCGTCGAGCTCTGCCGAGGTGTAGGCGAACCCGTAGGGGTAGATGTCGGTCCTGTCCTCCTGCCCCCGGAAGCTCCACTGGAAATGCGGGACCTGCACGTTCATGATGTTCTTCTTGGACGCAGTGATGCTTATGCTCTCCTTCGGGTACATGAGGGCGCCTTCCACCGAGGCCTCGGACATCGCCCCCCGGGCCACCAGGAAAGCCGAAAATGCCTCCCCGAGCGCCCGGTCCACTTCCTCCCGGAGCTCCTTGTTCCGCCGTATCAGCTCCAGGAAATGGCGGAGCAGCTCGTCCAGTTTGTCCTTGAGGAGCTTGTGCCCTCTCGTGGCCATGGCCAGGCGCTTCTTCAGCCGAAGAAGCTGCATCCTGGTGGGGCTCACTCTGACTTCCATTCGCTACGCCTCCGCGGCCTCAGGATCTTGGTTCCGCAGGTACTTCTCGATGAAGGACTCCCTGACCCGCTTCAACTCGTCCACAGGCAGCATCCCGAGGAGTTCCCAGCCAAGGTTCAAGGTCTGCTCGATGGTCCTGTTCTCTTCTTCTCCCTGCCTGATGTAACGGCGCTCGAACTCGTCCGCGAACCTGGAGAAGATCTTGTCGACTTCGGAGAGGGCGGCCTCGCCCAGGATCACCGCGAGTTCCTTCGCCTCCTTGCCCCGGGCATAGGCGGCGTAGAGCTGGTTCATGGTGTCTGCGTGGTCCTCCCTGGTCTTGCCACGGCCAATGCCCTTGTCCTTCAGGCGCGACAAGGACGGCAGGATGTCTATAGGCGGGTAGATGCCCTTGCGGTGAAGCTCGCGGCTGAGCATGATCTGCCCCTCAGTGATGTATCCCGTAAGGTCAGGGATCGGATGGGTCTTGTCGTCCTCGGGCATCGTCAGGATCGGTATCTGAGTTATCGAGCCTTTCTTCCCCTTGATCCTCCCTGCCCGCTCATACATTGTGGCGAGGTCAGTGTAGAGGTAGCCGGGGTACCCACGCCGGCCCGGCACTTCTTTGCGGGCAGCCGACACCTCGCGCAGGGCCTCGCAGTAATTGGTCATGTCAGTCAAGATTACCAGGACGTGCATATCCTTCTCGTACGCCAGGTACTCTGCGGCGGTCAGGGCCATCCTGGGCGTAGAAATCCGCTCGATGGCAGGGTCATTGGCAAGGTTCATGAACATGACCGCACGCTCGATCGCACCTGTCCGTTTGAAGTCAGAGACGAAGTAGTCCGCCTCCTCGAAGGTAATGCCCATCGCCCCGAACACCACAGCGAACTGCTCGCCCGAGCCGAGAACCTTGGCTTGCCTCGCGATCTGCGCCGCCATCTGGGCGTGGGGCAGGCCAGCTCCGGAGAAGATGGGGAGCTTCTGTCCACGGACCAGAGTGTTGAGGCCGTCGATGGCAGAGATCCCAGTCTGGATGAATTCAGACGGGTAGTCCCGGGCGTAGGGGTTCACCGGCGCCGCGTTGATGTCGAGTCTCTGCTCGGGGATGATCTTCGGCCCGTTGTCCCTCGGCCGGCCCAGGCCATCAAAGACCCGCCCAAGCATCTCGGGGGACACGCCGAGCTCTATTCCGCGCCCGAGGAACCTGACGCGCCCGGCTCTCAGATCGAGACCCGCTGAGCCCTCGAAAAGCTGCACGAGTGCGTTGGTGCCGGAAGCCTCGAGGACGCGCCCTCGCCGGATTTCGTCCGAGGAGATCACGATCTCCACAAGCTCTCCGTACTTGACATCCTGCACCTGCTCGACGAGCATGAGAGGACCAGCGACTTCCCTTATGGTGAGGTACTCCTTAAGCAACGTCCTCGCCTCCCTCGGACGAGATCGCGCGGACTTCCGACCGGGCCTGTTCCGCCAGGGACCGGATCTCGTCCATGTGCGCCTCCTCGGTGTATTTCATCCGCCCTATCTTCCCGCGAACCGGTAGCCTGAGGAGGGTGTCGAGGTCCACCCCTTGCTCCACCGCCTCGCGCGCAGCGTGATCGAACTCCAGGATCGCGGCGAGCATGGCAGCTTGTTTCTCCAGGGAAGTATAGGTGTCGACCTCGTGGAACGCGTTTTGGTGGAGGAAGTCTTCCCTCAGGCTCTTGGCGGTCTCCAGAGTCAGCCTCTCACGGCTGGACAGGGCGTCGACCCCGACGAGCCGTACGATTTCTTCAAGCTCTGCCTCTTCCTGAAGAATCTTCATGGCCTCCCCGCGCATCTCGACGAAAGAGTCGCCGAGTCTCTCGCGCAGGCGTGCGTCGATCCGGTCCAGGTAGAGCGAATAGCTCGTGAGCCAGTTGATTGCAGGGAAGTGCCTGCTGTAGGCGAGCGCCGCGTCCAATGCCCAGAACACTTTCACGATCCTCAGCGTCGCCTGAGTGACTGGCTCGGACAGGTCGCCGCCAGGTGGAGAGACCGCGCCGACGACAGTGAGGGAGCCTTCGCGCCCATCCGACCCGGCACAGATGACCCTCCCCGCCCGTTCGTAAAACGCCGCGGCGCGGGAGCCGAGATAAGCGGGATAGCCTTCCTCGCCTGGCATCTCCTCGAGACGCCCCGACATCTCGCGCAACGCCTCCGCCCACCGTGAGGTGGAATCCGCCATGAGGGCGACACTGTATCCCATGTCCCGGAAGTACTCAGCTATGGTGATCCCCGTGTACACCGACGACTCACGCGCAGCAACCGGCATGTCGGAGGTATTGGCGATGAGGACAGTCCTCTTCATCAAAGGCTCCCCGGACCTGGGGTCGAGAAGTTCCGGGAATTCCATGAGAACGTCGGTCATCTCGTTCCCACGTTCACCACAGCCGACGTACACGATGATCTCTGCGTCCGCCCATTTGGCCAGCTGGTGCTGGACAACCGTCTTCCCGGACCCGAAAGGCCCTGGGATGCACGCCGTGCCCCCTTTGGCCACCGGGAAGAAAGTATCGAGAACACGCTGACCTGTGACAAGCGGTTCGGTCGGGCTGAGTTTCTCCCGGATCGGCCTGCCCCGGCGCACCGGCCACCTCTGCATCATGGTGACCTCGCGGACCTCGCCCTGTCCGGTCTCTATTCTCGCCACGGTGTCCATGATCCGGGCATCGCCGGAGTGGACCCACTGTACCGTTCCCGACACTCCCGGCGGGACCATGATCATATGCTTCACGACGGGAGTCTCCTGGACCGTGCCGAGGATATCGCCTGAGACGACCAGGTCGCCTGGTTTCACCCTGGGTCCGAAGTCCCAAACGGCGTCGCGGTCCAGCCCGGGCGCTTCCACACCGCGGGCTATGCGGTCGCCCGTGGCCGCCCTGATGCGGTCGAGCGGGCGCTGAATTCCGTCGTAGATGGAGCTTATGAGACCGGGACCAAGCTCGACGGAGAGTGGCTCCCCGGTGGTGTAGACCGGCTCGCCCGGGCCAAGGCCGAACGTCTCCTCATAAACCTGAATCGATGCACGGTCCCCTCGCATCTCGATGATCTCACCGACGAGGCGCCGGTCGGAGACCCGCACAACGTCGTACATCTTCGCCCCTTGCATCCCCTCGGCGACGACCAGAGGGCCCGAAACCTTGACTATTCTACCTACATTCACCTGCGAACTCATGAGGCGTTCCCCTCTTTTCCGAACAGGATGTCGGCGCCGAGCGCTCTCTCAACGGTCCGCCGTATCTTCTCAAGCGCCGCCCCGGTATTCCCCCGGTTGTCGGGAATGGTGAGAACCACCGGAAGCGGCCGCTTGCTGTACTCTGTTATCGCATCTATGATCCCTTTCGCGAACCCTTCGGTGATGAAGATCGCCGCGTAGTCCTCGCGCGCCAGCGCGTGGAGCCTCTCCTCAGCCGCCCGCTCATCCGAGACCGGGAAAACCGAGACACCGAGAGCCCGAAAGCCCAGTATGGAGTCTTCATCACCTATCACGCCGATTCTATGCATAACCTTCACACAACCTCTCCCGGATGGTGTCCGGCGGAAGGTCGTTGACCTTGCCCACGCAGATGCGCCTGAGGGTCGAGGCTTCGTTCTCCCGGGCCATGAGATAGCCCAGCACAGGTTCGTACCCGTCCGCGAGGTACCTGGTTTCCCGGACCCTCTCGGCGATGGCAGCATCCGCCAGGGCTTCGAGCCTCCTCAAGGATCCAGTCTTCTGCCACTCATCGACCCCCTCGGAGACCACCTTCGCGTACGCCGACCTTGACAGCGCGCTTGCGAACCTGTCCACAGGCTCGCCAAAGAACTCGGCCATCGCCCCAGTGTCTATGGATCCATGGGGCACTGCGGCGGACAGGAAAAACCCAGACGGTTTCCCGATCGCGCGCAGCCGCATGTATATACGGATGTTGGTGAGATCAGCGAGAGCCGCAATCAACTCTTCGAGGAACGCAGCCTTGTACAGTCTCGCCACACCCTGGTAGTAGTCGAACGTCGCCCGGTCCACGACCATGTCGATGTACTGGGGATCCTGGCCCGCTGCCCGGTAAGCCGCAATCGCCTGCTCGCCCGCCTGCCGGAGTGCATCTTGTAGGATAGCGCGGTCGCGCTCCACCGGAAAATCCGCGTCTTCAATCTCCGCACCAGCCCGGAGATCCGAGACCACCCGTATCTCGTCCCGGCCAAGCCACCCTACCGGAGAGAAACCTCTTGGGGCGGCTTGAGGGAGTTGACTTGCCTTCAGGTGCACTTTCAGATTGTGGAAATCGTGCTGCGCGCGGAACACCCCGGTCAGGTAGGGCACTGGCGAGAACCCGCCCACTGTGTCATAGGCACGCCCAAGGCCCTCATCGATCATCTCTTCGTATCGACGCGGGTCCGGCCTGCCCGACTGGGCGTACTCAGTCTCCGCGAGGATCTTCGCAAACTCCTCGAGGTCCGCCGCCTCCAACATCCTGTTGAACCGTGCCGAATCAATCATCCGGTTCTCCAGAACACGGACGCGCGCCACCGCGTAGGCGAACGCATCCTCGTAGTTCAAGCTTGTTACCTCCCCCACGCTCACTCCGGGAGTCCGTCGCCCCCTCCAAAAAGTTCCTGCGCCACCAGGGGTTCGAGCTCTTGCCGGTACAGGTCGCGCAGGGCCTCAAGAGAACAATCTACTTCGACATTGGGCATCCGCAAGATGAAACCCCCGGATGTGTCCGCATCCTCACGCGCCATGCTGAACCTGGCGGAGAGGCCCGCTGCTTTCAGCTTGTTCTCGACACACAGAAGGAACTCTGGGGTAATCCGGCTGCGGTCCCTTGGCGACGGCACTATCTCCACGTCTCCGCTAGGAGATGCGGACAGGATCATCGCGGACGCCAGATCGAGATACGTGTCATCTGGGAGTTTCCCCAGGCGCTCTGGTATCTCAGCGAGCACGGCATCAATCATATCGCCCTTGACCCGGAGGATTGCATTCCGTTCCTCCAGCGCAAGGCCGATCCGCCCCCGGCGCATTTGCTCCTCTCGTGCCCGGGTCGCGGCATTCTCGATCTCTTTCGCCCTGCGTTCCCCGTTACGTTTCGCCTCGAGCAGGGTCTCCCGGACCTTTTCATCAGCCTGCGCGAGGATCTGGGAAGCACGGGCTTTCGCCTCATCAATGATCCTGGCCTTGAGCCTGTCTAGGTTCTGCATCTCATACACTCCCGCCGGCCTAGATCTGGATTGAGAAGAGGAGCAAGAGGCTCGCAAGGAGCGCAAGCACGGCGTAGGTCTCGACCATTGCGGCGAAGATGACCGCTTTACCCATTTCCTCTGGACGCTTAGCGACTATGCTGACTCCGGCTGCTGCGACCTTGCCCTGGGAGATCGCGGAGAGCCATCCGACGAGGCCGATCGGGATAGCGGAGCCTATGAGCATGACGCCGGTGAGAGCGGGGATCGAAGGTATGGTTCCGCCCAGCACCCCGACGCGCATCATTATCATGAGCCCTGTAAGAAGCCCGTAAATACCCTGAGTGCCCGGGATGGCCTGGAGAAGAAGGATCTGACCGAACTTATCCGGGTCCTCAGTGATGACGCCTGACCCGGCCTTGCCAACCAGCCCAACCCCGATCGCGGAACCGATGCCTGGGAACCCCACAGCGATCCCCACCGCGATGAATGCGAGGACTCCCCCGACTGACAGATTCATGGTTATGCCTCCTTCGGATTGTCGACCTCAACGTACTTCATGGTGACTCTGAAGGGCGAGAACCTCTTCCCACCCGTTTCGTAGAACTTGCTGAAGAACTCCACGTACTGCAGCCTGCTCGAGTGCACGTACGCGCCTATCACGTTGATCAGGAGGTTGAAGGCGTGGCCGAAGGCCAGCCCAACCACGACAATGATCGGGCCAACTATCGGGATGCCCGCGGGCCTGAGTGCGATATCGTTGATAACCATGCCCAAGACCGCGGTGGTGAACCCGAGTCCGAACAGCCTCGCGTAGGACACAACGTCGCTCACGTAGGATGTGGTCGAGTAGAGACTCAACAACCCGGACCCGACACGCATAAGAGGGTTCTTATGGTGCCGGCCCTGCGTCGCCACGAGCCCCAGGGCACCAACAATAGCAACGTACCGGGCGGCCTTGGCCACACCCGGCCCGAGTGATCCGCCCCCGATCGTGAGCCCCAGCCCGATGAGGAACACCGCCCAAAAACCCTGATCGAAGAGGGCCGCAAGAGGATTCCCCCGGCGTATGTTATCGTAGGCCTTGACCGCGAGGCCGAAGAAGATCTGGATGACCCCGAGCCCGAATGCTAGGAGGAGAAACTTCAACGGCTCCTTGAGAGGGTCAAACCAGATCGGCCTGAGACCGAAGACCCGCGCGAACAGATCGCCGAACCATCCCCCGAACAGCGCACCCATGATGAACGTGGACAATCCCCCGGCCATGATCAGGAACAAAAGCTGACGGCCCATGCCCTTCGCCCTGGTCTTCTTGAGAAGGAGGTATCCTATGACCGCAAGGGCCACCCCGTAAGGAGCGTCTGTCAGGCATACACCGAAGAAAACGAAAAAGAAGGGGGCCAGAAGCGGGGAAGGGTCGATCCCGCCTACCTTGGGAAGACCCATTATCCTGGTGACCGCCTCGAATGGGTAAGCGAGAGGGCCGTTGACCAGGTCCACTGGCGGCTGCTCCCCTTCCATCGCAGGGCGGTCCAGCACCACCACATCCGGGAACTCCCCCTCAACCGACCCACGGATGGCGGGGAGATCGCGCGTTCGTGCCCAGCCTTCTATCACGAAAGTCCTCTTGGTGCCGCCGAAGTTGGCCACGATTGCAAGCTTGTCCCGCTCCCGGGCCAGGTGGTCGTAGAGCGCGAACGCGCGTGGCCTCTCGGATACGAATGCCTCCACCATGCCCATGACCTCTGCCCTGCGTGCGTGGATCCGCTCCAGTTCCGCCTCGAGCTTCTCGATTTCGTTGGCAGGGGTGTCAGAAAAGCCAGAAAAGGATGCCCGGGAAAAGCCGTGTGCGGCCAGGGTCTGTGCCGCCACTTCTTCCACCGAGGTTGGGTAGGCGATCACTACGTAGGACACCTTATCGAGCGTGCCAACGACCTCCCACGCGAATTCAAGCAGGGTCCGAGAGATCTCAGAAAGCGACGACTCACAGGTGTCCGCCGCTAAGGTGCCCATGACCACTGTGACGAACTGCCCCGCTCGGGACTGGTCGATCCGGAAGCCAGCATTCAGCCAAGCCTGGAGAGCCTCGATCCCCGAGGCAGCCTTGGCCTCCTCAGCCGCAAGCACGGTGAGTTCCTCGTCGAGACTCCTCGCCCGGCCATACAGTTCCGATACGGCCTGAGATTCGCCCTGGATCAAGCGGTCCCATTCGGACGCGGTCATCCTCAGACGGTACCCGGTGAAGTTCTCCAGCATCGTCTTGGGGATCCGGTGGTGCTTGGCCATGAAATCGATGGTGTACTTGAGTTCGGACAGAAGCCCTTCGAGCCGTGCAAGAGTCGCCCCGGGCTCGAACGGGCAACCATGACAACGCCTCTCCTCATCGGAGAGGTCAGTCCCGAACAGGGTAACCTCCACGTTGCCCTGGCGTTGCAGTAGGTCGACGACATCACCGACACGGTCCTCGTGACCGATGACGGTCACCCTACTCATTTCAGCGATCGCCAACGGCCTTCACGATCCTCTCCACAGCGGCCCTGAGCGCGTTTTCCCGGTTCAGCCTGGCGCGGGCGAGGGTCTCCTCCACTCGGGCCGCGATCTCCTTGCGCTTGTGCGCGGTTTCACGGGCGAGTGCAGCTTCGGCCTCCCGGGCGGCTTCCTTCGCCCGGAACAGGGCAGCCTGCTCCGCCTCGTGCACGATTTGCTCGCTCTGCTGCGCGGCTTCTCGCACTCTAGCCTTCGCTTCCTGCTCCGCCTCGAGAACCGTCTGCTCCGCCTCGCGCTCAGTCTCGCGGATCTGGTCTATGGCGCTGATCTCCATTGGCCAACACTCCTTGCACAAACCCAAACACAAATATACTACAGTGCAGGCCAGTTCGCAACGCGGGCGGACAGCGCGCTGGCGAGCGCTGAGGAATTGAACGTGGCTGGAAGTTGAGCAGCCGCGCCTCTGGGAACGGTGGTCAGGATCCTTATCAGCCATGCAGACGGATGGGTGATGTTGGGAGAGGGTGTAGGCGATTGATGTAGTCAACGAAGGGATACCTAACCAAAGCCTCTCGCCTGTCTGAGAGCGAGAGGCATTCCGAGGAGTCCGTGCGATCTCGGCTAATGAGTCTGGGCTCCAGTATCATCACCCAATACGTAAGCCTAACACCTTCCCGAACCCAATCCGGGCCAGGCGCTGATCGAAGTCCTGGCATGAGTTCCATCCGACTGCAGTCCCTGAACTTGTGGGGGCCCGCGCCGGGCCTACTGGGCGTGCTCCAGCATCCCCAGGCGCAATTCCTCCGCTATCTTGGCTATGAAGAATGAGTTCGTGGGGGGTTTCCCGTTTCTGAGGTTCACTGCGTACCCGAAGATCTTGTTAATGTACTCTGGATTCCCTTGCTTCCAGGTCTTCTGGATTGTGTATCTTATGGCCGCCTCGACGATGAGAGGGGTGGTGCCGAACTTCTCAGCGACTTTGGGATAGAGAGACTTCGTGACCGCTCCCAGAAGTCCTATCTCCCTGGTGACAAGAATGATGGCCTCCTTGACGTATACATACCCCTTGAAGTAGGTGGGGACTCCCAGGTTGTAAAGGAGGCGGGTGGCCTCGGTCTCAAGGTCGAAAGGCGCATTGCTGGGTTTCCGGTCTATCTCTCGAGGAAGTCTGGATCCGTAGGTTCTCTCAGGCCTGGGCTTCGAGAAGACGGGCTCCGTTTCCGCAACCTGGCGGATACGGCTTATGAGGCTTTCGCGATCAAAGGGTTTGAGGAGATAGTAGTCTGCGCCGAGTCTCGCTGTCTTGCGGACCATATCCTCCTCTTCGAAAGCAGACAGTACTATCACTTTCGGACGTCTCGGGAGGTCCATCTCGCTCATCCGGGACAGGACTCCCATTCCGTCGAGGTAGGGCATGATGATGTCGAGCAGCATCACATCGGGTTGGGTTTCTTGAACCATGTCGAGGGCCTGGAGTCCATCGTTGGCAACGCCGACCAGCTCCAGGTCTCGCTCGTCGCGTATGAGAACCTCCAGGACGTCACATAGGTCCTTGTTGTTCTCTACCACAAGAACTCTGGTCTTGTCGTCCGTCAAGCTTCTTCCCTCCAAACTCCTTTGGCCAACGAGGTTATCTTCGTTCTCGGCGAATCATCTATTCTTCGTCCGGAGCCCGACTCCTGCCGAACTCAAAAAAGTTGTCGCAACATTTTGCTCCATTTATCGACATCAATATCGCAATTCGTGTCGCACTTTATCGCACTCCAGAGGCCCCGGGGAACACAGGAACCCCCTGCCGAGTCGCAGGGGGTTCGTCCGTCGTCCGTCTGGCCCGCCGCTCTACATTCGCTGCACGCCGTCGACCTGGATCTCGTCGCTTCCTCTCCTCACAAACGTCTTGCAGCATGTCTGTTCACACCGCCCGGCCGGAGTGGCAGCAGCGGTCGATGCCTGGAGCGCATCGAACCTGTCTGGTTTCTCGGCAGCGAGCTGGTCGGAAGTGACCATGATCTGCGATGCGTCGCAGATGTTCCCGTTCGTCCAGTAGTGGCAGTTGCTGACGCTGCACATGATCCTGTTGTCCACTCGGTACCGCCCTCCTTTCTCATGAGATGGTTCTCTCACGGAGTCCCTGCGGTAGTATGCCCCAGTGGTGCAGCGCCGCCCCCTAGCAACGCACCAAAAGCGAAGGAGCGCCCCGGCACTGGCTCCGACACGCTCCCAATAATAT
>JANLFS010000031.1:0-1811 GCA_024655925.1 Bacillota bacterium
GGCAAGGCAGGTATAGCGATAATACGTATATCGGGGCCTCAGGCGATCGAGATCGCCGGGAAGGTCTTCACTCCGTACCGGCCGCGAGCACGGGGAGGGGACCAGCCGAACCGAATGAAGCGCTGGACAGCCAAGTACGGGCAAGTCCACAACGCCAGAGGAGAGTTTGTGGACGAGGCTATCATGCTTGTGATGCCGGGACCCGCCAGCTACACCAGGGAAGACGTGGTAGAGATAAGCTGTCACGGCGGGACGGTCGCGGCCCAGACTCTGCTGGGATTGGTGCTGGAGGCCGGCGCCCGATTGGCGGAGCCGGGTGAGTTCACAAAGCGAGCCTTTCTCTCGGGGAGAATAGATCTCTCACAGGCAGAGGCGGTCCTCGAGATCGTGGAGGCCAGAACCGATCGTGCGCAGAAGATAGCCGCAAGATTTCTCGGAGGGCATGTTGGGAGAGCTCTTTGGCGCATGCGAGACGCGCTGGTAGATCTCCTGACCAGAGTGGAAGCTTCTCTCGATTTTCCTGAAGATGACGTCGAGCAGGTTTCGGCAGGTGAGATCGGGACCGCGGCGTTCGAACTCGCACAGGAAGTCAGTTCCGCTTTGGAGCAGGCGTCACTCGGACGGATCCTTTCCGAAGGTGCTTCCGTCGCCATCATCGGCCGGCCGAACGTTGGCAAGTCCAGCCTGCTGAACGCACTCCTGCGGGAGGACAGGGCGATCGTCGCAGAGTCTCCCGGGACCACGCGTGACTTAGTCGCTGAGGTCGCCAACATACGCGGGATACCTATACGGCTGGTCGACACGGCGGGGTTGCGTGAGTCAGATGACCCCGTGGAACGCATAGGGGTGGAAAGGGCGCGAACGGCACTCTCTGAGGCCGACGTCGCTCTGGCTGTGGTGGATCGGTCGTTGCCCCTCGAGGACGGAGACGTGGAGGTCATCCGCAGGACCCCGAGAGAATGTACGATCGTTGTTCTCAACAAAGCAGATCTGCCTCCTTCGTTGGCCAAGGACACCCTATCACGGTTTGCGGATGGCCGGACGGTGCAGGAAGTGTCGGCGCTCACAGGGGCAGGGATCCCTCAGCTGGAGGAGGCCATTGAAGAGATTGTGGTAAGAAGAGGGCGGGGCAACTCGGAAGAAGACTTCGCTTTCACATCGAGAAGAGTCGACTGCTTGCGGCGTGCAGAGGCAGCGTTGCGTGACGCAAGTGCCGGAGCGGCAGCTGGGATGCCTTTGGACATACTTGCCATCGATCTCAGAAATGCCCTGGACGCGCTGGGCGAGCTGATGGGTGAGACCACGCGCGAAGACGTCGTGGACATGATCTTTGAGCGGTTCTGCATCGGGAAGTGAGAACTCGGGGCTGCAAGGGAGGAGGCTTCGGTTGGACTATGATGTAGTAGTGATCGGATTGGGACACGCAGGGTGCGAGGCCGCACTCGCCTGCGCGCGTATGGGTTGCCGTACGCTTGGGATAACGGTGAGCATGGAGAACATAGCTCAGATGTCGTGCAATCCATCCGTGGGGGGGCCGGCAAAAGCCCACTTGGTCAGGGAAGTAGATGCTCTGGGCGGACAGATTGGACTCGCCGCTGACGAGACCTTCATACAGCTGCGGATGCTTAACACATCGAGAGGCCCTGCGGTGAGGGGTCTGAGGGCGCAGGTGGACAAGGCGGAGTACCAGGTCGCTATGCGAAACGTTCTGGAGTCCCAGGACAACCTCTGGGTTCTCCAGACCACAGTCAACGAGATCCTCACTGCTGGTGGCCGCGTCGCCGGAGTGGCAACTGAGACGGGGACGCTGA
>JANLFS010000031.1:1821-13168 GCA_024655925.1 Bacillota bacterium
AAAACTTCGGCGCCCGCGTCATCACCGAAGACATTGTACGGGTGGATTTCCAGACGTATCCTTTCCGGCTTTGGGCTTCGGACGACAGCCAGTGGGAGGCGATGGCGGTGATCGTGGCCACCGGGACCTACCTCGGTGGACGTATCCATATGGGTGAGACGGCTTACGAGTCGGGGCCGAATCGGCAGCCGGCGCCTGCCAGACTCAGTGGTTCTCTCCGGAATCTCGGTCTGTCCATGTTCCGGTTCAAGACAGGCACACCGCCCCGCGTGGACGGCCGGACAGTCGACTTCTCCAAGCTGGTGCCTCAATCTGGAGAGGACTGCCAGAGGGGATTTTCGTTTCTCAGGCGGCCCGCCCCGAGAGAGCAGGTTCCGTGCTACGCCACATGGACTAACGAAGCCACGCACGAGATTATCCGCTCCAACCTTCATCGCGCACCAATGTACTGCGGTGCCATCACAGGGACCGGGCCCAGGTATTGCCCATCTATCGAGACAAAGATCGTTCGCTTCCCAGAACGGCCAAGGCATCAGGTTTATATTGAACCACAGGGTCGAAGAACCCGGGAGATGTACGTTGCAGGAGTCTCGACAAGCCTTCCTGTGGATGTGCAGGATGCCTTCATCCGGACTATTCCCGGGCTGGAAGAGGCACATATCGTCAGGTACGGATACGCCATCGAGTACGACTGTATCGACCCCACACAGCTTGACCTCACGCTCGAGGTGAAGAAGGTTCCCGGCCTCTTCTGCGCGGGGCAGGTGAACGGAACATCAGGGTACGAAGAGGCTGCGGCGCAGGGAATAGTGGCCGGGATCAACGCCGCACTCTCAGTGCGCGAACCCGCGGGGCGTCGGTTCACTCTGGACAGGTCGGAAGCGTACATCGGTGTGCTCATCGACGACCTTGTCTCGAAAGGGACCACTGAGCCCTACCGGATGATGACCGCCAGAGCGGAGTACCGGCTTCTTTTGAGGCAGGATAACGCAGACTTGAGGCTCACTCCCAAGGGCAGGGAGATCGGTCTCGTGAGCGATGACCGGTGGGAAGTGTTCTCCCGGAAAGTCGATGCAATCCAGGCCCTGAAGGCGTGTGAGCGTGATGGGAGGCAGATTCCCAGTGGGGACGCGGACTCGGAGTGGCTGGCAGAGGCGATGGATCAGGTGGAGATCGAGAGGAAGTTCTCTGGCTACATCCGCAAGCAGTACCGCCAGGTGGAGGAGTTCAAGAAGCTGGAACGATGGATTATCCCCGACAGAGTGAACTACTCGGCGCTATCTCGGCTGTCAAGGGAAGGCAGGGAGAGATTGGAGGCTGTCCGGCCGCGGTCGGTCGGACAGGCGTCGAGGGTACCGGGAGTGTCGCCCGCCGATATCGTGGCTCTGACCATACATTTGCGGGAGATGGGAAACTGAGACCAGGCAGTTGAGGAGAGGGGACGGTGACCTGTGCCGGACTTTCGGGAGACAATCGTCTCTGGGGCTCGCGATCTCGGGATCAACCTCGACTCGGACAAGGTGGAGATGTTCTGCACCTACCGTGACCTTCTGATGCGGTGGAACACCGTGATGAACCTGACCTCCATCCGGGACGACCAGGGCATGGCGGTGAAACACTTTCTCGACTCCCTTACGTGTTTGCTTGTGGTTCCCCCGGGTGGAGCCAGTTCGTTGGCGGACGTCGGGACGGGGGCAGGATTTCCGGGCCTGGTGCTCAAGATCGCGTGGCCCTCTGCCAGGGTGCTGCTGTTGGATAGCGTGGGTAAGAAGCTCAAGTTCGTGTCGGAGGTGGCCCGTGTTCTGGGACTCAATGACGTTGAGGTTGTGCAAGGTCGTGCAGAGGAAATAGCGCGCATGTCCTGGGCTAGGGAGCGATACGATCTCGGCGTGGCCAGAGGAGTCGCGGACCTTGCGGTGGTGAGCGAGTATTGCATGCCGTTCATTGCCTGCGGAGGTGTGTTCGTGGCGATGAAGGGACCCCGAGTGGAGGAGGAGTTGCGAAGTGGCGCACGGGCAATAGCAGTGCTGGGAGGAGGGGAACCCAGCATGCGTCGGGTCCATCTCCCGTTCGGGGCCGGCGAACGCGTCTTGGTGTCCGCGAGGAAAGTGAAACCTACCCCCTCCGAGTATCCCCGCAAGACAGGTCTTCCGGAACGGAGGCCACTCTTCGGCGAGGCTGGACAGAATCGATCATAGTTCACCCTTCTTGAGCGTATAACCACCCGCCCGGGTGAAGGACATTTTCGAGGCACGGCGAAGTTACGAGCGCTGAGGGAGGTATGTCCTGGTGGGAAGAGTCATCGCCGTGGTCAATCAGAAGGGCGGGACTGCAAAGACCACGACCGCCGTCAATGTCGGAGCCTATCTCGCAATGGCCGGACGGCGGGTTCTATTGCTTGATATTGATCCCCAGGGAAACGCCACTAGCGGTGTGGGCGTCGACAAGAGCGCAGTTGAGCGGTGCATGTACGACGTTCTCATCAATGAAGTGCCGCTCTCCGAGGTCGTCAAGACCACACGCGTCAACGGACTGGACGTGGTTCCGGCGACTCTGCAACTCGCCGGGGCGGAGATCGAGCTTGTTAATACGATGTCGAGGGAACACCGGCTTCGACATTCCCTGGAGGCGGTGAGAAACGTCTACGACTATTGCCTTGTGGATTGCCCACCGTCCCTCGGACTTCTCACCGTGAACGCGCTCACGGCTTCCGACTCTGTGTTGGTCCCGATTCAGTGTGAATACTACGCCCTGGAAGGCCTCAGCCAGCTTCTCAAGACTGTTGACCTGGTAAAGAAGCACCTGAACCCGAGGCTTGACGTCCTTGGGGTGGTTCTCACCATGTTCGACTCCCGGACGAACCTTGCACAACAGGTGGTCGACGAAGTGCGGGCGCATTTTGGCGACAAGGTATTCGGCTCCGTTATACCTCGCAACGTGCGGCTAAGTGAGGCGCCGAGCTATGGAATGCCCATCCCGCTCTACGACGAGAAGTCCAAAGGGGCGGAGGCTTATAGAAGCCTGGCCGCAGAGTTGATGAAGAGCGAGGGGGTGTAGCCATGGCTGTGAAACACAGAGGGCTGGGACGAGGGCTTGAATCTTTGATACCACAGATGGCGGCCGCCGAGGAGAAACCTGTGTCCATCGAAGTCCCCACGGACAGCCTATCCCCAAACCCGTTTCAGCCGAGACGGTCTTTCGACAAGGACAAGCTGGAGGAGCTAGCGTCATCGATTCGGAAGCATGGGCTCCTTCAACCCATTGTGGTCCGGCCTGCCGGTGGCGGCTACGAGATCATAGCGGGTGAGCGGCGATGGCGGGCATCGCAGATGGCCGGATTGTCGACGATACCCGCCACGGTGCGGGAGCTTAGCGATTCCGAGATGATCCAGGTGGCACTGATAGAGAACCTGCAAAGGCAAGATCTAGATCCCATGGAGGAGGCACACGCGTACCGCCGGCTCATGGATGAGTTCGGCATGACGCAGGAGGCCTTGTCCGAAGCTCTGGGACGCAGCCGATCGGCCATCGCTAATTCCGTCAGGCTGCTGAACCTGCCGGAGGAGATACAACAGATTGTTTCACGTGGAACAATCAGTGGGGGTCATGCCCGTACATTGCTTGGCATCTCAGACCGCGCGCTGCAGGAGAGGGTTGCCCGTCAGGTGGCCGAGAAAGGATTAACCGTAAGGCAGACAGAGGAACTCGTGAGGCGACTCGGAAGGAATGTTTCACGTGAAACAATTCCCCCCCGAAGGGCGTTGTCCGAAGACCCCGATGTCGCGATGCTAACTCACCAGCTCGAGGAACGACTTGGCACCAGGGTCAGGCTGTCTGGATCTGCAAGCAAGGGAAAACTTGAGATAGAGTACTACTCACCCGAGGACCTGGATCGAATAATGGAGATAATCCTCGACACGCAACAAGTCAGGAACCCCGGGCAGGTCTGAAGACTGGAGGGACACGAGGCCTTTTGGCCGAGGCAGATGAGTCTGAACAGCTTTCTTGGACAACTGTGGGCGGCAGGCGGTCCAGTGCTCGCGGTCCTGGCAGGCTTGCTCCTAGCCAACGCGGTACTGCTCATTGTGCTCAATCTACGTCTCCGCAGCCTCTTGAGGAGATACCGCGCCTTGCTCGGGGGCTCGGAGGGCAAGAATGTTGAAACTGTGCTCATGGACTACATGGGGCAGACGAAGACCCTAGCTTCGACGCTTGAACAGACTACTGAGAAACTGAAGGACCTCGAGACTGCGGCCTTGCGCCACGTGCAGCGGGTCGGAATCGTCCGGTTCAACGCTTTCGATGATGTCGGAGGCGAGCAAAGCTTCGCTCTTGCTCTCCTGGATGCCGGGGCAAATGGAGTGGTTGTCAGCAGCTTGTGCGGGCGCGAGGAAACTCGGGTTTACGCGAAACCTATAAAGGCGGGAAGGTCCAACCACACGCTGTCGACCGAAGAGATTCGGGCCATCGCGAGGGCTATCGAGCAGATCCCCGGAAGCTAGAAATGGCGGCGACCTGTGGATTTGACCGAACACATGGGGCGGAGTTGCAGGAACCCAGACATGGACGGAGAATTAAGCTAACATGTCCACTCCTATCCATGGTTGAATCTGCGAGGAACAGCCTCCGTGCTTCGAAAGGAGGGCGGACTGGTGCTCCAGAAGTATTTTCGGCGTACGCTCGCGCGAAGACGGCGTGGGTCTTTGACGATCATAGCCATTCCGTCGTCCGGAGGACCGCCAAGGTCTGTGAGCATCCCGTTCCTCTTCCTGAATTTCGGACTTCCCATTCTCGTTGGTGTGGCTGCCTTTCTGGTCATTTCGTATGTGGAAATGAGTCGTGGAGTCATAACGCTCTACCAGGTGAAAATGTCTAAGGAGGCCGCCATAGAAGAACTGCTCGTTGAGAACACCACACTGAAGCGCGAACGAGAGCAGCGGATCGCGCAGATGAAAGACCTAATCGATAAGACCGAGCGGCTGTCTCAGTCCTTACAGAGAATCGCCGATGAGAATGCTCAGATATGGTCAATTGTGAGGGGAACCCCTGCGATGACCACAGCCGCCAGGACTGCCCCTATTGCCACAACCGCACGTGGGGAGACCTCCCGAGGGGCTCCGCCGGGAGCGGAGAGAGGCGAGCCCAGAGGAGCCGGTGAGCGGGATGCCCTCAGTGATGAGGAAGACCTGCAGGAGTTGACCAGATCCCGGTTGGATAGTCTTCTTAACCAGACGCAGACTATCCAGAAGGACTTCACGAGCCTTCGGTCATCTGCTGAGAACTACCGCCGCAAGATGGACCATACCCCGTCCGTGGCACCGGTACCCGGATATGTAACCTCACCCTTTGGATACCGTTATCACCCGATCTACGGGGACAGACGATTCCACGAGGGCATAGACATAGGTGCTCCATCTGGGACACCGATCAAGGCGGCGGCCAACGGAACAGTCACTAAGTCCGGGCGTAACGGCAACTATGGTATCATGGTCGAGATCTCCCACGGCTACGGCTTCACCACTGTGTATGCGCATAACTCGCGGAACGTGGTGAAAGTTGGGGACACGGTGAAGAAGGGCCAAGTAATTGCGTACGTGGGGAGTACCGGCGCGAGCACCGCCCCGCATCTTCACTACGAGGTAAGGGTGAATGGCCGACCGGTGAATCCCACTACATACATGAAGTAGTTGCCCTGAAGGCAACCCGCCGGGAGGAACAATATCTGGTGTTCGGCAGAAGAGGCGAGACAGGCGGGGGGACCCGCAAGGTGGATACTTACATCGGAAAGGACACCATACTCGAAGGAACGCTCAAGATCTCCGGCACCGTGCGCATAGACGGCAATATCGAGGGGCAGATTCAGGCTGGCGCCGATGTCATAGTTGGCGAGGGTGGCGTGGTGGTTGCGTCGGTATCTGCGACTAACGTGACCGTCGCAGGCGAAGTCCGGGGCAACATGGAATGCTCTGGGAGATTGGAAATAACCAATACAGGCAGAGTCTTCGGAGACGTTGTTGTTGCATCGCTCGCCGTTGACGACGGAGCGGTATTCAGAGGCAAGTGCGAGATGATGAACCCCAATGGTGTTCAGCAGAAGCACCTACCCCCACCCAAGCCTGCGGAGCCTGTTGAGAACTAGGAAGGATCTTGCCCCATTTCGCACATTGTGTTCGGCAGGGCGTCGTCGAGCGGGAGGATGTCCTGCCGTACTTATTCAGCCAACCTCCTTGGAGGGATCGGAGACATGATGTTCCGGGATAGACATGAGGCCGGCCGTGTGCTCGGTGAGAGGCTGGCTGAGTATAAGGGGAAAGGTGCAGTCGTTCTGGCCCTTCCCCGCGGGGGAGTCCCTGTTGCGGAGCAGGTAGCCATTGCGTTGGACGCCTCTCTCGACGTCGTGGTGGCCCGAAAGATCGGAGCGCCATTCAACGAGGAAGTGGCAGTGGGTGCGGTCGGGCCAGACGGTGAAGTCGTTCTGAATGAGCGACTGGTGAAGGCGGTGAGGATACCCCAGTCGTATATTGACTCTGAGGTTCGAGCAGAAATAGCGGAGATTGCAAGGAGAACCAGAGACTACCGTGGAGACGCCCCGCCGGCCGCACTCGAAGGCAAGACGGTCATTCTGGTAGACGATGGGATCGCAACCGGGTATACGGCCATCGCGGCGGCCAGGCACATTCGACGGCAGAACCCAGCCTGGTTGGTGATAGCCACCCCTGTGGCCCCGCCAGACACACTAGAAGCCCTGGCGAGGGAGGCCGACGATGTGGTGTGCGTGTGGTCACCGGAGGATTTTGCTGCAGTGGGGCAGGCCTACTGGAATTTCTCCCAGACGATGGACAGAGAGGTGCTAGCCATATTGGACCGATGGCTGGCACGCTCAGCGGGCCAGGGAACGGGCAAGGAACCTCAGAATCCCTCTTGAGATGACTTCGGCCATCCTCATGACCAGGCAGAGCCTTGTATTCTGGAGGACCAGGTATTCCATGAACCCTCCAACGTTCACAATCCCGGTGATGTGTAAGTCCCCCACAGGTGGGAGGTTCTTGTTCACCCCGGTCCCGGGTCGAAGTGGACCCTCCGCCAGGGTGATGTAGCCGACACTCGCCAGCCTTCCGAGACACGCATCTACAGCAAGAACTCTGCCTAACCGGGCCCGACCCTCAGACAGCCTCGATAGCACCTCTTCGAGATTTCCAGCGTGCACAGGGCTCTCCAGGGTGCCGAGCACCCGGACGTGATGCCTGACAAACTCCCATTCGGCGAGCTTGGAGCCGATGAGTGGCCCCAGGCAGTCACCGGTCGATCTGTCAGTGCCGACGCACACGATTGTCAGCCCGGTGCCGAATGGTCGCGCACATTGCCCCAGGCTGAGGGCAAGGGATGAGGAGAGCCACTCGGAAGCCCTGGGATGGTCCACGTGTATTCGCCCTGAGGCGGTCTCCGCCGCTTCGGGAATTGACGCTTCAAGACGAGAGGGAGTAATAGATTCTGATTCCATCTGCATCTCCCCATTTCGGATTCGGCGTTTGGCTCAAGGAAGGCACCGGAGTCAGTTGAAGTATATGAACCGCAGTTAGGCTGTATGTGCACATGACCCACGGGCTAATACCGTGTGCCAGGGCATACATATTCTTGGGCGCCGCATTAGGACCGCCACCCATTGGATGCATCGCCAGACAGTTGCATTGAGGTCAAGAAGGAAACACGCTGGGGGTGGCAAATACCTGTCCGAGGGGGGATACGACATGTTGCCTGCGCACATCCCCCGCAAGTCCAGGCACATTGATGATGACGTTCCCCAGCTCGTGACGGAGGCTTCCCGCCTGCTGAACCTCGGGAAGGCTCGTGAGGCGCTTCGCTCCCTCGACCGGGCGCTGTACCTTGACCCTGGCAATGCAGTCGCGCACAATAAGGCTGGAGTGTGCTATGCTCGATTGGGAGAAATCGAGAAGGCTAGAGAGGAATTCGAGGCGGCCATATCTGCCGACCCCCAGTATGCCTCCGTCTACAGCAATCTGGGGAACATCTGTCAAGAGACGGGTGAACTTGAACGGGCGCTGACTCTCTACGAGAAGGCAATATCCCTGGACCCTAACCACTCGACGGCCTTGCACAACCTTGGACTTCTCTATCGCAGGATGAGGGCTTACGAGCGGTCGGTGCCTCTTCTGAAGCGGGCCAGATCCCTCGAGATGCAGCGGTCCAGTACCCAAAACAGCGGGGCCGGGCCTGCCGGCAGGGGGAAAGCCTACCTTGTCCTGGCCATCACGATTGGCGTTTTGGTCTACTACCTGTTCCTACGGAGGTAGGGAATGAACAGCGGTCTGTTCTCCAATCGCCGCCATGTTGCAGTTGCACTCCTCCTGGTCCTGGCGTTTCTCGCCGGAGTCGGCTGGAGCGCAAAGGGCATTGTCCCTGGGCTTCTGGACGGCGGTCAAATATGCCGCGGGGTCAGCGTGGGCGGGGTCGACGTCGGCGGGATGACCGTCTCCGAAGCGCGCGAACTCCTTCTGCCTCATGTGACTGCCTACGAGAACGACCCGATTACTCTGGTGCTCGACGGGGAAACCTGGCGCGTCAGTCCCTCTCAACTCGGGACTTCGGTGGAGTTCGAGGCGGCTCTCGGTGCTGCTTACCACGTTGGCCGCACCGGCTCACTGCTGAGCAAGTTGAGACAGCGAGCACAGGTTGGAAGGACGGGTCTCGACATTCCCTGGACCGTGGTGGTGGACGAAGAGAGACTTCGCGACCTGGTCTTCAACATGGCGCAAGTGGCCACGGTGGAACCGCGTGATGCGAAGTTGGTCATCACTGAAGACGATAGAGTTGTGATTGAGCCGTCTGAGGCAGGACGACGGCTCCTGCCGGATGAGCTCATTTCCGCTCTGAGGAGTGCCACGTTGAGCGGTGGGAACAGGAAGATTGACCTTCCTGTGGAACCCGTACCCCCAGCCGTCACTACCGCACAATTGGAGGCACGAGGGATTCGCCGGCGAATTTCTCAGTACAGTACTAAGTTCAACGCTACCAACACCAACAGGACTCAGAACATACGCCTTGGTGCGAAGATACTGGACGGAGTCGTCCTTGCTCCAGGTGAAATCCTATCCTTCAACGATGTTGTCGGCCCGAGGACTCCAGAGCGTGGCTTCCTCGAGGCGGACGTCATATTCAACGCCGAACTCGTGCCGGGGATAGGTGGCGGGATATGTCAGGTGTCGACCACCCTCTACAATGCTGCCCTGCTGGCCAACATGCAGGCGGTCTCGAGAGTCAACCACTCGCTGCCCAGCACGTACGTCCCTCTCGGCAGGGACGCGACGGTCTCTTACGGGACTATCGACCTCAAGATCAAGAACACTACTCCCCATCATGTGCTATTGCGAGCGAGCGTCAATGATGATACGCTAACGTTCAAAGTATATGGAGACCTGCCAGAGGACCTCAGTGTCAGCATCGAGACTGAGATCCTAGAGAAAATCGAGCCCGGCGTGATTGAGCGGGTAGACCCCGAGAGTCCGGCCGGCACCAGGGTTGTAGCCGAAAAAGGATCCCCAGGCTATCGCGTGGCGGTTTGGCGCGTGGTGAGGCTGGCGGGCAATGAGGTCCACCGGGAACTACTGTCACGTGACCGGTACAAGCCGCAACCCACTGTGATCAAGGTGGGAACAGCTCCAGCCCTGCCTGCGTATCCGGCTAACCGCCCCTAGTGCCGGCAAATTCGCGAGAGAGGAGATATCCGAATGTCGGGAACCCCTACGGCTTTCTTCGAGGGCAAGATGGTACCCCTTGCGGACGCTAAGCTCAGCATCATGACCCACGCATTCCTCTACGGGACTGCGTGCTTTGAGGGCATACGCGGCTACTGGTCAGATGAGGAGCAACAGCTGTTCATCTTCAGGTTGCGGGAGCACTACGAGAGGCTCTCGAACTCATGTAGGATAACGAGGATCGGTCTCAAACACAGTGTGGACGAACTGTGCAGCATCACTCTGGAGATGTGCAGACAGTGCGGCCATAAGGAAGACATATACATACGGCCGGTGGCGTACAAGAGCGGACGGGGTGTCGGGGTGAAACTCACAGGCATTCCCGATGATTTCCTCGTGTTTGCTGTACCGTTCGGTCTTTATGTTGACGTATCGAAAGGTCTCAAGGTATGCGTGAGTTCTTGGACTCATGTTGAGGATAACGCCATACCGATGAGGGCTAAGATAAACGGCGCCTACATGAATGCCGCTCTGGCGAAGAGCGAGGCTCTCGATGATGGGTATGACGAGGCGATCTTCCTCAGCAGGGACGGTCACGTCTCGGAGGGCAGTGCTGAGAACCTCTTCATAGTCAGAAACGGAAAACTCATAACTCCATCGGTAACCGAACACATCCTCGAAGGGATAACGAGGGCTACCCTCATGGAGCTAGCCACGAACGAGTTGGGTATCGGCGTAGTCGAAAGACGGATCGACAGGTCCGAATTGTACGTAGCTGATGAGTGCTTTATATGCGGAACCGGAGCTCAGGTGGCGCCCATCACGGAAGTGGACCACCGGCCAGTCGGTGACGGGAAGGTAGGGCCCATCACTTCGAAACTGCAGCAACTCTACTTCGATGTCGTTCGAGGCAAGGTAGACAAGTATCGCAAGTGGTGTGCCCCGGTCTACTGATGCCACCCGCTCCCGGACAGGGAGATGGTCTATATCGGGTATTTCGGCGCGGCGGTTGAATTTGCGACCTTCATCGCCATGGGGTTCGTTACAGGCGCGTACATAGACTCGACCTGCGGCACGAGTCCCTGGATGTCCGTCGTCGGGTTTTTTCTGGGCGCTGCCGCGGGCGTGTTCAGTGTGGGGAAAACCGTTCGCGAAATGAGTCGTCGGAGCCGGGTCGGAGATCAGAGCCGGCTCCGCCGTGTCTCCGAAGGGGGTATGAGCATGGTCAGGTTCATAAGACAACCGGTCGGCGTCGAGGCGGATGCCGACACGGGACAGCCACTGTCCTTCACATGGAAAGGTTCAACCTACCGAGTGACGGAAGTCAAAAGAACCTGGAAAGACGGCACTGTCCGGCAGATCGGTGCACCCAAGTTCGGCGCGAAGAGCAAGGACTGGTGGAACGAGCAGGGCAAAGTGAACTACAGGGTCAAGACTGAGGACGGGCACCTGTTCGACCTGCAGTTCGATTCCAGGAAATCTGAATGGGTACTAGAGAAGACCTTGGACTTGTAGGAGTCGCGGCACCGGCCGACTCCGACGTGCCCCTGCGCCCGGGGGCATCTCTCTGGCAGCTCTTTGCGACCTTCCTCCGGATCGGGGCCTTCACCGTCGGTGGGGGTTATGTGATGGTG
>JANLFS010000031.1:13178-26523 GCA_024655925.1 Bacillota bacterium
CCTTCTACGACAGCTTTGCTGGCGACCGAGTTATGACAATCGAAGCAATAAAGGCCATACCACCTTTCGAGCGACGTTTTAGCTGGCAACAGTAAGTGCAATAAATGTTTCCGTTTTTACTGCGCCTTGTAGGATATAGTTGACAGGAGAGGGTGGATCTCCCGAGAAGACTTCATCGACCTCTTGGCGATCACTCAGACTGCCCCAGGCCCTCTGGCCGTGAACACTTCCATCTACGTGGGGTATGTCCTACGGGGTATCACTGGGGCTTTGGTCTCGGCTGGAGGCTGCATTCTGCCTTCGATTGTAGCGATCCTGGTTGTCGCTGCCTTGTTCACCCAGATCTCGTCCCTGCATTTGATCCACGCAGCCTTCAGAGGGATCCGGCCCGCTGTGGTGATACTGATTGTCTCCGCAGCCCTCCGCATCGGGAAAGTGTCAGTTCGCTCACTGCCGCAGTTCGGAATCGCCGCGGCGGCAGCGATCCTTGTGGCATTCTTCAGGGTTAGTCCGGCATTGGTGATTGTCATCGCCGCTCTCGCCGGCCTTGTGAATGATGGGGGAGGCAAGACTTGATGCTGCTTGATCTGTTTTTTAGCTTCGCCAAAATCGGACTGTTCACGTTCGGGGGCGGGTACGCGATGCTTCCGCTGATCGAGCGGGAGGTTATCCACGGGCGAGGATGGGTGACCCTGGCGGAATTCGTCGATATCGTCGCTATAGCCGAGGTCACCCCGGGTCCGATCGCAGTCAACAGTGCTACTTTCGTCGGATATCGTCTCGCAGGTGTCTGGGGCGGGGTGGTCTCTACTCTCGGCGTGATCACGCCATCCGTTGTGATCGTTCTCCTCCTCGCCGTCCTTGCGAGCCGGTTTGCCGAAAGTACCGCTCTCAGAAGGATAAAGGGCGGCATGAGGCCGGCCGTGGCGGGTCTCATAGCGGCGGCGGCATTCTCAGTGGCCCGAGTCAGCCTGACTGACTGGAAGACTGCCTTCGTGGCAGGCATCGCCGCGGCGATGATCTTCTGGCTTCGGATTCACCCCATGTTTGTGCTGGCCATTTCCGGGCTTGTGGGCGGGATCATCTTCTTCTAGTCTTTATTACCACTATGCAAGTCCGCCCTGTCAGGCGAAAGATCGGACTGAGGACCGCTTCAAGGAATCTGAACAAGAAGTTCGCCTCCCCATCGCACAAATGGCTGTTGCCCGGTCATCTCCATTATATTAGGCGTCCTGGCGAAGGTGACGCCAAGGGCAACACTGGAAGGATATCCGGGGACAACGTAGAATACGAGACTCCAGGAGTCCCAAAGGATCGTTGCCTTCATGCCGTCTGCGGAAGACACTCCGGCGCGTTACTGGCGGAGAAGCTATGGTAATGCAGCCGGGGTTTTTGTTGAATGGGCGCAAACTTATGTCCGCTCCGCGTTATGCTAAAAGACGTAGCAAACCGGGGCAGAAAGGGGCGGCAATATGATCGTCAGCCTGGCGACTTTCGAGCATCTTCCCAAGCGAGTTGGAGGGCTTGCGGAGGCGGCCACATCGATCGGTGAGGCGCTCGCGCGGGAGAACGAGGTAATGGTCTTCATGCCTTCTCACAGCTTGCACAAGACAGAGAAGGATCTTAAGGTCAAGAAGTATGGCAAGTTCGGAATAAGATCGAAGAACGGACGGTTCGATGTCACCATATACGAGATGTTACGAAACGGGGTACGGGTCTTTCTTCTGAGCGACGAGATCATGGATCACCCAGATGTCTATATGCCCCGGGAGATGTTGACCGGAAAGCTTGTTCATTTTGCCAGGGCCTTTCCCGCTGCCATCAACCTCATACTCGGCAAAGAGGGCAAGAAACCAGATGTAGTGCACGTCAACGACTGGCACTGTGTGCTGGGGGGCGCAATGGCCAAGCGTTACTTCCGGATACCTATGGTATATACGATCCACCGGATCTGCAGGGAGAAGATTGGAGTGTCTGCCCTGGAGGAGGCAGGGGTGGAAGAACTCATCGATCCGGAATGCGTCGAGGAAGTGGGAGGCAACGCCCAGTTCAACCTCGAAACCTACGGATGCCGGGTCTGCGACTACCTGAACACGGTGAGCTTTACTTACCTGAACGAGGAATGGGACGCGCTGTTTGGCCATTACGCAGGGAAGGTCACATATGTGTGGAACGGTATGGATTTCACCTTCTGGGACCCGGGCAAGCTCAAGGAAGCCCACAAGCCTCGGACGGAAAGACGACGGGCGCTCCTCGCTGAGAACGGACTGGACGATGGGGACTTCTACTTCTACGTTGGCCGATTCGACATAGAGCAGAAGGGCGTGGATCACCTGCTCGCTGCGATTGAGTTAATCATGACAGGTAAGGTCCGGGGAGCGGACAGAGTCATTCCGCGGCTGCGAATAGTGGTGCTCGGATCAGGTGACCCCACTCTCGAGAGAATGGCACGAGAGATGGAAGCCAGATATCCCAGGAACGTCAAAGCCGTAATAGGATATCTCGGAAGAGAGGTCACCCGGGAATACTATGGTGCGTCGGACTTCTGCCTGGTGCCTTCCAACTTCGAGCCTTTCGGGCTGGTTCAGCTGGAGGCGATGTGCATGGGCTCGATTCCGATAGGCACCAGAGTAGGAGGCATCAACGATACTGTCATCGATGTCGACCAGGGGAAGGATCGTGCCACCGGTAAACTTGTGCCACCGCGGGATCCAAAGGCCCTCGCCGAGGGCATGGTCAAAATGGCTATCCTGGCCACGGAGGATGCGGCCCTAATCGAGAAGATAAGAGCGAACGGCAGGCCGCACGTCATGCAGCATTTCACCTGGGAGCAAGCTGCGGCCAGATATCTTGCTCTTTACCAGGGTAAGGCCACCATGAAGTTGCCGTTCGCCGACTACGGCGGCCCGATCTAGGAGGAGGAGGATCGTCCGAATGCCCGAATTCAGGCGGGACATCGTCACAGGAAAATGGGTAATAGTGGCTACCGAACGGGCCAAGAGACCGGATAAGTTCACTGAGCCAGAAAAGCCTCAGAAGGAGCGGATCAAACCCAACTGTCCGTTCTGCGTTGGCAACGAACGTGAGACCCCGCCGGAAGTCCAGTCCGTCCGCGAGCCGAGCACCGAGCCGAATACCCCGGGGTGGCGCGTGAGGACGGTCCCCAATAAGTTCCCTGCACTTACCCCAGATGGCAATGCCTTTGAGGGGGAAGTCGGGCTTTACCAGACCATGTCTGGCGTGGGTGTGCACGAAGTCATTATCGAAAGCCCGGCTCACGACCTGAGTCCTGGGCAGCTTATAGTGGACGAGTTCGAGGACGTTCTCGTGTCCTACAGAAAACGATACCGCGCGCTTGCGGAGGACCCAAGGCTCAAGTACGTCCTTATCTTCCGGAATCACGGTAAGCAGGCGGGAGCTTCCCTCGAACACCCCCATTCTCAGCTTATCGCTACCCCCATCCTGCCCCCGGTAGTGGCCGAGGAGTTAGAAGGGGCGAGGTGCTACTTCGAGAACACAGGGCGCTGCGTCTATTGCGATATGATCAGGGAAGAACTCAGAGCGGGCACCAGGATTGTGTTCCAAAACGACGGCTTCCTAGTATTCGAACCGTTCGCCTCCCGGACACCTTTTGAGACTTGGATACTCCCGCGCAGGCATACGCCTTCCTTTGGGGACATCTCCGACGGCGAACTCAGGCACCTTGCCGAGGCAATGCACTTGACCCTTCACCGGATTTTTGAGGCGCTCAACGATCCTGCGTACAACTACATCATCCACACGGCCCCACTCAGGGAGTCTGATGGCGAGGCATCCTATACCCATTGGCATGTGGAAATTATGCCGAAACTGACGATAGCAGCGGGGTTCGAGATAGGGACCGGCATATTCATTAACACCGCTACTCCAGAGGACACCGCCATGTTCCTAAGGGAGGCATAACGAATATTCGTTCCCGGCCTGGTTATCATATAACCCTGATTGGAGAACTAGACCAGCTGAGATTCTGGGGGCGAAAGAAGTGAATCAGTGGATAAGGCATCTGGTTAGGCTCGTAGTATCCGCGTTGGTACTGCTGTTCATCTCGTATCTCATACCGGGCTTCGCCGTCCTTACGTTTACGGCTGCGCTGATCGCTGCCGTAGTGATCACTGTAGTGGGGTACATCATCGAGGCAATCCTCGGACGCGCAGTCTCACCCTATGGCCGTGGGATCATCGGGTTCCTGGTGTCAGCGGCGGTGATCTACCTGAGCCGGTTCATAGTCCCGGCGATGAGTGTAACCATAGTAGGTGCGTTACTGGCCGCATTTGTGATAGGGCTTGTCGACATGTTCATACCCACAACCCTCCGGTAGGGAGTTTCACGTGAAACAACCCCGACCAGAAGCGCGACCCCTCTCCGCCACGCGACGGGAGGGGTCGCGTCATCCCCTGGACAACCGGAATCCGCTGGGACTTGCGATGGTCACAGCAGGTGTCAGCAGGTATCATTGGAATCAGACGCCCGAAACGCGCTGAGGGAGGACTGAGGGAAGGGGGTGTCAAACATACCTGTGGTAATCTAATTGGAGGGATGCTTAGTGAGCAACACACCACTGGCCTCATTTGTTGGGGAAGTCTTTGCGGGCAGGATCCCGCCGGAAACCCTGATCAACCTCCTGCTTCGCTTTGGATCTTCCGCACTCAACGTGATCATAATCCTAGTTCTCGTCACGATTGCGCTCAAAGTGTCCGGGCGCGTGGTCGACCAGATTTTCAAGACGAGAGAGACTGAGCAGTTGAGACTGTTCCACGATACCCGCCGGCTGGAGACTCTGAGGACGCTTACCAAGAGCATCGCCAGGTACGTGATATACTTCGTTGGGGCAATCATGATCCTCGGCGAGTTTGGAGTGAACACCTCAGGGGTCCTTGCGGGCGCTGGAATAGCCGGACTTGCCCTGGGCTTCGGTGCTCAGAACCTCGTCCGGGACGTAATCAGCGGGTTCTTCATTTTGTTCGAGGACCAGTATGCCGTGGGTGATTATGTGGAACTCGCAGACATCTCCGGAACGGTGGAGGAGATGGGCCTCCGAGTCACTCGGGTGAGAGACTTTGCAGGTCAACTTCACATAATTCCGAACGGATCCGTGGGGAGAGTCACCAACTACCGTGGGCGCGGCATGCGCGTGATGTTCGATGTTCAGGTATCCTATTCCACTGATGTGGACCGGGCTATAGGGGTGCTGCAGAAGCTGTTCGATGAGCAAAAGGAGCAGATCGGAGGGGTCGTGGACGGCCCTCGCGTGCTCGGAGTACAAAGCCTCGGTGAGTCTGGCGTTTCCTTGAGGGTGTGGGCCTTGGCTCAGCCCATGGAGCAATGGCGGATCGCCCGGGAGCTGAACCGGCTCATCAAGAAGACGTTTGACGAGAATGGAATAGAGATTCCGTTCCCGCACCGCAAGATCATAATTGACCAGAGAGGAGACCTGCCGGGAGGAATTACTAGCTGAGGGAGGGCCGGGGATGATCTTCTCCTTGGGGGACGTGGTTCGATTGAAAAAGGAACACCCGTGTGGGAGCTGTCTGTGGGAAGTGATGCGCGTGGGGGCCGACTTCCGGATCAAGTGCCTCGGATGCGGGCGAGTTGTCATGCTTCCGAGGCCGAAGTTCGAGAAGAGCGTCCGGCAGATAGTACGCTCCACCACCGAGGTGGAGACCGATGCTTAGTCTCGGCATCGTGGGTCTTCCGAACGCTGGCAAATCCACGCTCTTCAACGCGTTGACCCGAGCCCGCGCCCAGGTAGCAAGCTACCCATTTACCACCATAGACCCAAACGTCGGTGTTGTGACAGTGCCCGACAGCCGCCTCAGCACCGTAGCCAAGCTCGCAAAGGCGGAGCGAGTGACCCCAACAGCTGTGCGATTTGTCGACATTGCGGGGTTGGTAAAAGGGGCGAGCCGCGGCGAAGGTCTTGGTAACAGGTTCCTTGGACACATACGTGAGGTTGACGCGATTGTCCATGTCGTCCGGTGCTTCGTGAACCCGGATGTGGCACATGTGGATGGAGACCTAGACCCTGCCCGCGATGTCGAGACTGTCAACACCGAGCTGATTCTGGCAGACATCGATACAGTGAGCCGCAGAATGCACAAGACCGAGTCGATGCTGAAGACCGGAGACAAGAAGTATCGCGCGGAGTTGGACATCCTAACAGAGCTGGAGGCCTTCCTCAATTCTGGACGACCCGCGAGAGAGATGGAGTTGTCCGGGGACGATCGGGCCGTCGTGGACGAATTGTTCCTGCTCACCATGAAGCCTGTTATGTATGTGGCGAACCTTCCAGAAGAAGCTGTGGAGAAGGCGCCCCAGTTCATGCGCGTTCAGGGCTGGACCGACGAAATGCCGTCTGAAGAATCGAGGCCGGCTGTGGGAGGAAGTCCGCTGGCGACTGTGGCCGGGGGCACCGACGCCTTGGTTGACCCTGGGGCCTTAGGGCCGGGCCTAGGGGAAATGTTGCGGACCCTGGCGCGGGCAATCCGCGGGGCACCGATGGTTCCTGTCTGCGCAGAGCTTGAAAGGCAGGTGGGGGACCTCTCCGCTGAGGAAGCGTCCCAGTACCTCGCAGCTATGGGCCTTGAGAGATCGGCGCTGGATAACGTGATCCTGGTGGGTTATCAGCTTCTCGGCCTCATCACATTCTTCACCATCAAAGGCCCTGAGACGAGGGCATGGACCGTCAGCCGGGGCACACCTGCTCCTGTGGCAGCGGGGAAGATCCATTCGGACATGGAGAGAGGGTTCATCAAGGCCGAGGTGATTCCCTGGACTGACCTGGTGAAAGAGGGTTCGTTCCACGCCGCCCGCGAGCACGGGCGGGTCCGGATCGAGGGGAAGGAATACCAAATCCAGGACGGCGATGTCGTCCTCTTCAAGTTCAATGTCTGACGGCCGCTTCGGAGTGTCACCCGAATGGCGTCGCCTGAACGGCGGGTTGCGCCCGTTGGGGCCTGATGTTATAATGTAACTCACAATCCCTGCTCCGCGCGGGTCGCGGGGCCGCTTAGTCCGAAGGGAGGTGAAGTCAGTGCACGCCTACGAGAGCATGTTCATCATCGGGTCCAAGATTCCAGAGGATCAGCTGGATACGGTCATCGCCAAGTTCGAGGAGCTCATCACGTCCACAGGCGGAGAGATCGTAAAGACCGATCGCCTGGGTAGGCGGAGGCTGGCGTACCAGATTGGGGAGGACACTGAAGGCTTCTATGTTGTCCTCTACTTCAATGCCGGGCCTGATACAGTAGCCGAGCTCGAGCGCGTCTACAAAATCACCGACGGCATCGTACGCTACCTCATCATCCGAAAGGACGACTAGCCGTTTGCCGGGCCAACAATACGAGGCAGGTGGTGTTCGCATGAACAGGGTCGTGCTTGTTGGACGCTTGACCCGAGATCCAGAGCTCAGGTTCACACAGAACGGCATCGCTGTCGCCCGGTTCACGCTGGCTGTGGACAGGCCGTTCTCGAACCAACAGGGCGAAAGGGAAACGGACTTCATCGACGTTGTGGTCTGGCGGAAGCAGGCGGAAAACAGCGCCGAGTACCTCAAGAAAGGCCACCTTGCGGCTGTAGACGGAAGGCTACAGGTCCGGTCATACCAGACTGCGGAGGGCCAAAAGCGCCGTGTCTGGGAGGTAGTGGCCGATCGCGTTCAGTTCCTGGAGCGCAGGTCGGGTGATGCTGGATCGCGCCCGCAGTCGGCGGGGTACCCCGATACGCCTGGGCCGGCGGACATGCTCGAAGACGAAGAAGCCGCAACCTTCGCCGAAGAGATCGATAGCTCGGATGTTCCCTTTTAACGCGAGCGCAACCCGTTCAAGACTGCCTCAATACTGAGGAGGACTTCACCAGATGAGACGTGAGAAGGGACGCAAGTCCCGAAGGCGAGTATGCTCCTTCTGCGTCGACAAGATCGCCGATGTCGACTACAAAGAGACTGGACGGCTCAGAAGGTACATCACCGAGCGTGGCAAGATCATTCCGCGCCGGATCTCCGGCAACTGCGCCAAACATCAGCGCCAGCTCACGGTGGCCATAAAGAGGGCTAGGCACGTTGCCCTGATGCCGTTCACCTCGGAGTAGCGTTTCGAGGGCAAGACCTCGATCTGATCCTTGATCGCTTCGAGGCACGCAAGAACTCTTTGGCGGCGCCCAGCCCCAAAGAGTTTTCTTGCACATGGGACAACCCGAGGATTGCCTGCGTATGTGTGTCTGGTGGTCGCCGGGTGACAGGAGGAATTCCAGAACGGGATGGAGAACGAACCCAACCAGTGGGTACGCTGGGGGTGTGCTTCTCGGAGGGATTCTCATGGCTTACGAGCGCGAATGCGACATTGCGCGTAACTTCAAGACGATAGACTGGCTCAAAGCCGAGATGTTGGGAGGAGTCGCCTCGCTCCACCGGTCGTTGGCCCGCGGAGATGACGGGCCGCGAACCACGGACCTGGCGAATATTGTGATCGGGTGCTATCTCCTTGGGAAGCGCCTGGGGATCAGCTTTGCGGCCATCGACGAACAGGTGGACAACAATATTCAGGAAAACATAAACAACCAGCACGAGATGGAGAAATGGTACGGGGATTTCAGTGCACTTTTGAACCACCGAAAGGGGCGCAGAAAGTGAGTCCTAGAGGTGCCAGCCAGACGAGGGCCCTGACGGAAGGTGCGCTGTTCGCCGCTTTGACCGTGCTTATCTACGTGCTGAACTTCTACACCAGGCTCCTCACTATCGTATTGCCTGTTCCTGCTGCGGTTATGGTGGTCAGGCACGATCTCCGAACAGGTGCCACGGCCACGCTTGCGTCCGCCCTTGGTGTCACGGTCTTACTCGGACCCGTTGAAGGCCTGATCGTGCTTGCGAGTGTTGGTTTCATAGGGCTGACCCTGGGATCATGTATTGCGCGCCGGCTCTCATGGGTAAGGACGATAGGGATCACGGCGGTTGCGGCAGCGGCCATGATCATCGTAGATTTCTTGGCAGGCGCCGCGGTTGTCGGCATGTCACCCTCGCGGGCGCTTGCCGAGATGGAGCGGATCATGGTCGAATCGTGGGAACAGTCGCTGGCCCTGTACAGCCGGCTGGGGATGTCCGAGGCCGGGCTCAAACCCATCAGAGACATGCTCGAATGGCTTCCCAAGATGGTCCGAATGCTCCTGCCGGCGGTGGTCATCGGTGGTGCCGTCACGCTCGCCTCGTTCTCTTATGCTGCTACTCGCATGGTCCTCGTGCGGACTAGGCGGGAGGTGGATCCGATCCCGCCCTTCATGACCTGGAAACTTCCGTGGTATTGGGCCTGGGGCTTCATTATAGGGCTCTTGGCGGCGCAGGCCGGAGCCTACTTCAGTTCCGAAGTCCTGACAGCCATTGGGCTGAACTTCACGAGCTTGTTCCAGATAATCTTCTCTGTGCAGGGCCTGGCAGTGCTCTGGTTCGTTCTGGACCGCTATGGGATCCCGAAGGGCGCCAAGTTCGTGATAGTGGCGATGATTGTCATGAGTTCTGCTTTGCTGACCATCCTTCCGTTAGTCGGGCTGCTCGACGGATGGTTCGATTTCCGGAAGAGGCTTGCGGCGAGGTAGCGGCCGGCGGGTTCATCAGGGTGGAACCTCGATCCTCAGACGTCGCGCCCCGTCCGGGCGCGTGGATTGAAACCTAACCGAAGAGAGGGGGAAGCGGGGGTGTGCTCGTGGGCACGCCAGACCTGCGTTTTGCGATGAAGATAGTCCTTCAGAAAGACGTTCCCGGTCTCGGCAAGAAGGAGAACGCGGTGGAGGTGGCCGAAGGATACGCTCGCAACTATCTCATCCCCCGGGGGCTTGCGATTCCTGCGTCTTCCGTGGCTCTCCAACGGATCGAACAGGCGAAGCAGGCGGAGAAGCGCAGAGAGGCCAGGGAAGAGGCACGTGCCCGAGAGTTGGCGCGCGCACTTCGTGCCCAGGGCATAACCATCCGTGCCAAGGCGGGTGGGAACGGCAAGCTCTACGGTTCGGTGACAGCGAAAGACATCGCGGATGGCATAAGGTCGGTCATGAAGGTTGACATAGACCGGAGGAAGATCGACCTTCCGGAATCCATCAGGGCCACGGGGGAGTACACGGTAGGGGTCAAGCTGTTCCCAGGTGTCGCGGCTGATGTTAAGATAGTGGTTGTGCCCGATAAGACGAGCAGTTGACTGCAAGCGCTAAGGGATTCTCCAGGGAGGGAAGTGTTCCATGAAGTCGCTCGTTGAGAAATTCATCAAGATGGGCAGCAAGAACCTGGCTGATAAGCTCCAGGACGACGAGCAGCTTGCGCGGCAGGTTACGGCCTTGTTCGGAATGCTGTCTGAACTGTATGGCCCGGACAAGCTTGTCCTGAAAGCAGGGAAGCTTGATGCCCTTAACCTGATGCGATCTGGGGCGATCGAGGACCGCATACTTGCGCTTGAGCGCTTGATTTTCGAGGATCCGACTATCGATAAGCCGCCGTCGAGTGAAGAATATGCTTCTGTGCTGTCCGATATAGAGGACGAGATAGCGGATGTAATAGCCCGGCGCAGGGTGGAAGAGAAGATCGAGCGGAAGATCTCCGACCGCATGCAGCAGAGGCACGAGGATTACGTTAACGAGATCAAGATGCAGATCCTAAAGGAAGACTCCGGCCCGGACAACCCAGAGACCCTGCGGAGACTCGAGGAGCTCAAGATCCTCGAGGAGAAGAAGCTGGCCAGGTCGGCCATGGAGATGGTGCGCCCGGTATCCATGGCAGAAATCGTGGGACAGGACCGAGCGGTCAAAGCACTGCTTGCCAGGATCGCCACTCCATACCCTCAGCATGTCATCTTGTACGGCCCGCCTGGTGTGGGTAAGACCACAGCAGCCAGGCTCGCCCTGGAAGAGGCGAAGAAATCTAAGTTCAGCCCGTTCGGGGAGGACGCCAAGTTCGTCGAGGTGGACGGGACCACCCTCAGATGGGATCCACGGGAGGTCACGAACCCGCTTCTGGGCTCTGTGCACGACCCAATATACCAGGGCGCGAAACGCGATCTCGCCGAAGGCGGCGTGCCCGAACCCAAGCTGGGGTTGGTGACGGAGGCCCACGGGGGCGTGCTGTTCATTGACGAGATCGGGGAGATGGATCCGATACTCCTGAACAAGCTGCTCAAAGTGATGGAGGATAAGCGGGTTACATTCGATTCGTCATATTACGATCCGACGGATAAGAATGTTCCCGCATACATCAAGAAGCTCTTTACTGACGGGGCGCCCGCTGACTTCGTCCTAATAGGAGCCACCACAAGGGACCCTTCTGACCTGAACCCCGCGCTCAGGTCGAGGACGGCCGAGGTGTTCTTCGAACCCCTCACTCAGGGCGATATCCAGACCATCGTACGGAATGCTGCCAGCAAGCTTGGCGTAGATATGGACCCGACCATCCCGGCAATGATAAGCGACTACACCATTGAGGGGCGCAAGGCCACCAGCCTGCTGATTGACGCCTACGGCCTTGCCTTGCACAGAACGGACGAGGAGGCCGCTGACGGGTCCGTTGAGCAGAAAGTGCGTATAACTCTCGCCGATCTGGAGGAGACCATCAGGACCAGCAGGCTGTCACCGTTTGTGCACGCTCGCGCGTCTGATGCGGCGGAGCGGGGCAAGATCTTCGGCCTCGGCGTGTCGGGCTTCCTGGGGTCGGTCATCGAGATAGAGGCGGTGGCGTTCGACAGCCGGGAAGAAGGAAAGGGAAGTATCCGGTTTAACGAGACTGCAGGGAGCATGGCCAAGGACTCAGTCTTCAACGCGGCATCAGTGTTCAGACACCTCACAGGTGAGGATCTGAGCGACTACGATGTCCATGTGAATGTGGTCGGAGGCGGAGACATCGACGGGCCTTCCGCGGGCACAGCCGTACTCCTGGCAATAATAAGTGCAGTGCGAGGTTACCCGATAAGACAGGACGTGGCTGTGACGGGTGAACTCTCCATACAGGGGAGAATCCGAGAGGTCGGCGGAGTCTTCGAGAAGATCTACGGAGCAAGGCAGGCTGGGATCAAGAAGGTGCTGATTCCTGTGGAGAACGCCAAGGATGTCCCTGCCGATATTACTGGGATTGAAGTCGTTCTCGTGCGGGACGTGGAGGAGACTCTGGGTCATGTGTTCGAAGGCCCCGTCTCTCTGAGCCACCGCTGTGAACAACCGTGCGCGTGATGACGGCCGGCCCCACAACGGGGAGGCCACCTGGTGGTGATCGTATATACCATGACCCGTGATGATCTCGGGGGATTGGACCGGCTGCCTCCGCAGAACCTGGAGGCGGAACAGTCGGCCCTGGGCTCGATGCTGTTGGACAAGGAGGCCATCGCGAAGGTAGTCGAGATCCTGGTGGCCGAGGACTTCTACCGCGAAGCCCACCGGATCATCTTCGACACAGTGGTGACCCTCTTCAACAGGGGGGAACCTGCGGATCTCATCACTGTGACGGAGGTTCTCCGCCAGAGGAACGCGTTGGAGCAAGTGGGCGGGGCTTCGTATATTAGCACACTGGCAAACACGGTCCCAACATCCGCAAATGCTGAACACTACGCAAAGATCGTCAGGAATAAGTCCATTCTGAGATCGCTTGTTGCGGCGGGGACGCAGATAGTAAGCATTGGATACGAGGGCAGCTCAGAGGTGGAAGAATCACTCGACCAGGCGGAGCAGCTGATCTTCCGCATTGCCCAGCGCGGTGAGACAGGCACCGTGACGGACATGAAGACAGTTCTCATGAGCACCTTCGACCGGATCGAGCGGCTCTACACTAGCAAGGGGGCGGTGACGGGGCTTCCGACAGGTTTCTCGGAGATGGACAACATGCTGTCTGGGCTCCAGCCGTCTGAGCTGATTGTGGTCGCCGCGCGCCCCTCTATGGGAAAGACCGCTTTTGCGCTGAACATTGCTGAGCACGTCGGCGTTCATGAGGAGAAACCTGTCCTGATATTCAGCCTCGAGATGTCGGCAGAGCAACTCGCCCAGAGAATGCTCTGTGCACAGGCGGCGGTTGACGGGCAAAGGTTGCGCCGGGGCAACCTGACTCAGCAGGACTGGGACAGGCTGTCGAAGGCAATCGGCCGCCTCAGCGAGGCGCCGATCTTCATCGACGACACACCGACTGTTTCGGCTCTGGAGATCCGGGCGCGCTCACGCAGACTGAAGGCAGAGCATGGGCTCGCCCTGATCGTTGTGGACTATCTTCAGCTCATCCAAAGTAGGTCGAGGGCTGAGAGTCGCCAGCAGGAGATAGCGGAAATCACCAGGTCCCTCAAGGCCTTGGCGCGGGAACTGG
>JANLFS010000031.1:26533-29650 GCA_024655925.1 Bacillota bacterium
TGGAGGTTCCCGTGCTCGCCCTGGCTCAGTTGAGCAGAGCAGTTGAGGCCACGGCCGACAAACGACCGCTCCTTTCTCATCTCAAGGAGAGCGGAGAGATAGAGCAGTCGTCTGACGTGGTGGCTTTCATCTACCGTGAGGAGTACTATAAACCGGACACGGAACGTAAGAACATCGCAGAGATCATGATAGCCAAGCAGCGGAACGGCCCGACCGGATCCTTCGAGCTCGTGTGGCAGAAGGAGTATACAAGGTTCAGGAACCTGGAGAAGGCTGTTCGGGTCGAGTCCGCGAGCTAGATGACAGATAGCCGGGTCCGCCCACTCAGACTCCCATTCGCCTTAAGGAGTCTTCATTCTTGGGCGGTCCGGCTGCTGGTATAAAGCATATCCGCCGGGCGCGGGTTTATGCGTCCCGTCGCGCTCTTGGCTGGGGAGAGGTGTTGGTCCTGAAACCGTCGACAGGGTATGCGTCTCTCCTGTCAAATAGGGATTTCATGTTGCTCACCTTAGGTGAGCTGGTCTCGAACTTGGGAAGCAAGATCACGTATATCGCGCTCCTGACGAAGGTGCTGGAGCTGAGCGGGAGCCCGCTGAAGGTGGGAATCGTCGCCCTGCTGGGGACGGTTCCGACCGTCATCTTCGCCCCTATTGCCGGAGTTGCCGCAGATAGGCTTTCCAGGAAGACCATAGTGGTGGCCTCCAATCTGATCAGGGCAGGTATGTCACTCGGGCTGATCTTCGCCGTGCATCTTCCCCAGATCTATGGCCTGACCCTGGCCGACGCCGTGATTGCGAGCTTCTTTGCACCGGCCCGGCAGGCGCTGGAGCCTTCACTGGTGCGCCGGGATCAGCTCCTGCAGATGAACTCGTTCAACCAGGTCCTCAAGAACTTCGTTCAAGTTGGAGGACCGATGGCTGCGGGACTGACCGTGGCAGCCTTGGGCTATTCCGGTGCGTTTGTGTTCAATTCTCTCACCTTCCTGGTGGCGGCGACCACAGCCGCGCTGATCAGAACGAGACAGCAGTCTGAGACCGCCGCATCGGCGACGCCCACTCGTTCGATGGCGGAGCCAGCTCATTCGCCGGATGGAGTCGATAGCAGGATGCGCCCTCCAGTCTCTACTACTGGCGTGGCTGGTGCCAGAACGTGGCGAGAGTTCCTGGCCGGCTGGCAGTATGCCCGGGAGAACAGCGTGTTGATGTACGTCTTCACGTTGCAGCTCTTTATCACTCTGGCCATCAGCATGCAGGGTACGCTGCTCTTTCTCTATGCCGACCGGTATCTCCAATCACCCGGCCACGTTGCCCAGAGGGCAGGGTTCCTGTACTCGATGGTAGGTGTGGGAGGCCTGCTTGGCGGGATCATCTTGAACTTCCTCCTCCGCTGGATCAAAAGGATACCGCTTCTTCTAGCCGTTCTCACGCTGGACGGCGTTGCGGTGCTAGGGTTCGCGCTCAACACCAACTTCTACGTGGCCATGCTGATTTGCGCTTTGTTCGGCATGATGGGGGTGGCGTTGTCCAGCACGGCAAACACCATCTTGCAGGAAGAAACCCCTGAGATACTCAGGGGTAGGGTGTTTGCGCTGTTCGGCTCCGCAATGGGGCCGGCGTCTCTGCTTTCCATCGGCATGGGAGCGGGGCTTGCCAGCCTGTTCGGCCCGCGGTTAGTGTTTCTGGGCGCGGGTTTCGCTGAGCTCACGTTCTCGGCAGTCAGTACCGCCGTTCCCACCTACTCCAAAGTGAAAAGCCGCTAGGAGGCTCTTGCCTCGATGAACTCACGCATCCTATTGGTGCCCTCCAGGAGTCTCTCTTCCCGGCTTGTGTAGGACACTCTGAGGTACTGTTCTGTCTCGCCAGGATTGGGGCGCCCGAAGGAGGTGCGTGGAAGGACTGCCACGCCAGCTTCTTCCAGGAGCGCGCGCTGCAGGGCTTCGGAGTCCTTGAGGCCCAGCATGCGGCAGGCTTCAGTGACGTTGGGGAAAGCGTAGAACGCACCGCCCGGGAGATGACACCGGAATCCTGGGATCCGGTTGAGTTCCCGGACCAGAAGATCCCGCCTGGCCTGGAATTCCCGGCGCATCCGTTCCGGCTCGTCCTGGGGTCCGGCCAGCCCTTCGATACCCGCGTACTGAGTGAAAGTAGCTGTACAGGACTCGGCGTTCATCATGAACAAATCTAGCGTCCGCGCGAGATCCCGGTTCATGACGCCGAAACCCAGCCTCCAGCCGGTCATGGCGTAGGTCTTGGAAAAACCATCGATCAGTATGGTTCGATCCTTCATGCCGGGGATGGAGGCGATGCTTGCAAACTCTCCGTCGTATACTAGTCTGGAGTAAATCTCATCGGACATCACCCACAGGTCGTTCTCTATTGATATCGCCGCAATTCGCTCAAGATCGGAACGGGAGAGAACTCCGCCGGTGGGGTTATGTGGGGAGTTGAGGATTATCATTGATGTCCTTGGCGTGACCAGACTCTCGAGACGATCGATGTCCAGCGCGAAACCTCGCTCTTCAACCAGAGGAACGCTGACGTACTCCGCTCCGACCATGTGGACTATGGAGGGGTACGCGGGGTAAGATGGGTTGGCCCCGATCACCTCAGTCCCTGGCTCCACGCAAGCGAGAATGGAATGGAAGATCATCGGCTTGGTTCCCGGGGACACGACTACTTCGTCCGGGGACACATCGACGCCACGGGTGGTAGAGATGAACTCTGCTATGGTCTTGCGAAACGAGGGTACGCCCGCAGCCGGCGAATAGTGGGTGTAGTTGTCCTCGATTGCCTTGCACCCGGCTGCCTTGATGTTATTGGGCGTGTCGAAGTCGGGTTCTCCGATAAAGAGGTTCACGATATCGCGGCCCTGCGCCCGAAGGTCCATTACCACCTTCATGACCTCGAAGGCGCCCTCCGCCTCGAGCCTACCGGCTCTCTCGGCCTGTTTCATCAACACTCTCCTCCGGGTCTGGAATACCTGGCACCATCACTGTTCGCGCCCACCGGGCGAATTCCTTCCGGAAAGCTAGTCAGTTGATGGTGGAGTTGCGGCACGCTTGGGGGAGATGGGTGGAACGCGACCAGGGTGACCGACCACGCGTAACACAGTGTCGCC
>JANLFS010000032.1:0-10029 GCA_024655925.1 Bacillota bacterium
ACTCAAACAGATTTGGCGGGGCGCATGGGCAGGCCCATCAAGACTATCAACGAAATCATCAAAGGGAAGGCATCAATAACCCCGGATACCGCTATTCAGTTGGAGAATGTTCTTGGAATACCCGCGCGCTTCTGGTTGGAGCGGGATCGGCACTATCAGGAATTCTTGGCGCGAAGGAGGTCCAGAGAGGAACTGGATTCACAAAAGGAATGGCTCAAGCGGCTTCCAGTCTCTTCGATGGTGAAGCTTGGGTGGATGCCGAGGCATGCCGATCCGGCAGACCAGGTGAAGGCGGCGCTTGAGTTCTTCGGTGTAGCATCTCCGACCGCTTGGGAGAGTGTGTGGCTGCAGCGTAATGCGGCTGCCAGGAAGTCCGCTGCTTTCAATGCGGACCCTGGGGCGTTTGCAGCTTGGCTGCGACGAGGAGAACTGGAGGGCAGGGCGATTGAGTGTGCCGCGTACGGGCGGAAGAAGTTCAGACAGGCGTTGCGCGCAATCAGGGGATTGACTCGTGAAACCCCGGAAGTGTTCCTTCCGGAGCTGCAGAGGCTATGCGCAGATGCGGGCGTGGCTGCGGTGTTTGTTCCCGAATTGCCTGGGTGCCGGGCATCCGGGGGGACTCAGTGGGTTGGCGCATCCAAGGCCGTGATCCAGCTGAGCGCTCGCTATAAGACCAATGATCAGCTTTGGTTCACCTTCTTCCACGAAGCAGGGCATGTTCTCTTTCATTCCAAGAAGGCCATTTTTGTTGATGACGGACAGATCAGCGATGAACTCGAAGCTGAGGCGGATCAATTCTCCGCGGATCTCCTCATCCCTCCCCAGCGATATACTGAGTTCCTGTCTCAGCGAGGTCGGATCAGCAGCTCTCGAGTCCAGAGGTTTGCTGATGACCTCGGCATTGCTCCCGGCATCGTGGTTGGCCGGTTGCAGCACGACGGGGTCATCTCTTTCGACATGCTGAACGGCCTTAAAGACCGCTTCGAACTCATCCAGGCGGATTGCCGCAATCAATTCCTCCCCAACCCTAGACCGCTATCTGAGCCCTGAGTCGCTCCATCCGGCCGCGGAGTCTGGTTATTGCTTTCGTTCGCACCCGGGTGACTCGCGATTCTGAGACGTGGAGCATGTCTGCAATCTCGCCCATGGAAAGCCCGTCGTAGAAGAATGCCCTGATGACTGCGGCTTCCCGGCCAGGCAGGGAGTCCACTGCCTCAGCCAGTATGGCTTCGGTCTCCGACTCCTGGAAGCAATCCGCGGGATCGGGGCCTGACGGGCTCCGGAGGAAGTCATACATAGTGCAATCCGTGTCCGCTTCCGTCGGGCTTGCGAGCGCGTCCAGGGACACGCATATCGATCTTCCTATGTCCTGCAGCCACTCGTATACGGTGGACACGTCGCTGTGGAGGAACGCCGCGATGTCCTGTATTCGGGATCGCCGGTTCGAGGAAGTCTCGGCGGTCTGGGGCGTGTATGCGGTCGTGTCTGAGTCTGCGGTCGCGCCTGCGGTGACGACCGCGGCCCGAGCTGCCTCTGCCGCCGAACTGGCGCGCTCTATGGCGCGGGCCTTCTGCCGTACTGACCTGGGTACCCAGTCCATGCGTCTTAGATAGTCCAGTATGGCCCCGCGGATGCGTTTGGCAGCGTAGAATTCGAACCTGACGCCATGGGCCGGGTCGTAGCTGTCAATTGCTTCCATCAGCCCTATCACGCCGCAGCTGATGATGTCCTCGCGGTCGATTCCAGGGATCCAGGGCCTGGGAATCCCGCGGGCAACGCGCTTGACCAGAGCCATGTGGAGGAGAGTCAGGGATTGCTTGATCTTGGGGTCGCGCGACTCTCTGTACCGCTCAAGCAACGCCGTCCCGTCGTGCATCTTACCGGTCCTCCTCTCACAGCCGCGGCGGACGCCTGCGTTCCATGCCGCGCTCTTCGCTGCTGCCGCCGGAGGGAGATGCGCGCCGGACGTCATACCAAGGCGCGCTGACTAGATAACGAAGAGACTCTTCTCGAAAGGGAAGAGTCTCGGGAGTTCCCGGCCCCTTTCGGCAGCCCGGCTGGCATAGGAACCATGGTTCCTGCAGCCCCGTGGCTTTGCGGCCCCGTCTTTCGGCGGGTGTGCCTTATTCGTATGGGACATCGATCCGATACGCGTGTTGTTGCCGAATAATTCAACACTCATTCGTTTTTTCCTTCTGTTCGAGTTGGTCTCGGGAAAGGAGAATTCGTCTCCTGGCGAGGCGGCGGAGGGATCTTTCCCCGCTGACAGCAGCCCACGCCACATCGTACTCTATAACCCCACAATTTTCCGCGGATAGAGCAGGAATGGACACATGTCCGTCGAACGTAACAACCGGTTGCACAAACTGGGAAGTGTCATGCGAGAATTGCAGCTAATCATCGATATGCTACGCAGCGCAACCGTTTGCACAACGGAAGGGGCCGAACTGTCATGAGGCCGACTTTGCAGGATATGGCTGACATCCTCAAGGTGTCCAAGTCAACGGTTTCGAGGGCACTCGCGGGTGACTCCCGCACTAGCCAAGGGACACGAGAGCGGGTGCGTGCACTTGCGGAACGGTTGGGTTACCGGCCACACCCTGTGGCGCGAGGGCTTGCCACGAGGCGGACCAACACTATTGGGCTCGCAGTTCCATGTGCCCCCAGATCCCTGTCGGACCCTTTCTATCTCGAGTTCCTGGGGAGTGTCGGGGACTACGCGATGAAGAAAGGATGCAGCCTCCTCCTGTCCGCAATGGAGGGGGATGATGCCGGCGCCCGCCGTTCCCACATGGAACTGGCGGACCCAGCCCGCGTCGACGGAATGATACTGACCGAACCCAAGCAGAGGGACGAACGCGTGTCGGTCCTGCGCGAGATGGGGCTCCCTTTTGTGTTCCTCGGCTTCTGCCCTGACCCTGCGGTCTCTTGGGTGAGTGGCGACAACAGGGAAGGGGCGGCAAAAGCCGTAAGGTACCTGATCGAGCTTGGCCACAAGAGGATCGGATGCATTACAGGGCCACTGGATCAGACGGCGTCAGCCGCAAGATACGGCGGTTACGAGCAGGCCCTTTCCGAGGCCGGCCTCCGGGTGGACCGCAATCTCGTGATCTCGGGGGACTTTACCCAGGCTGGAGGGCATGAGGCGATGCACGAGCTCCTCTCAGGCGGTCTTGGCATCTCTGCGGTCTTTGTGTCCAACGACGTCATGGCCTTTGGAGCGCTCAAAGCCCTGCGCGAGGAAGGCCTGTCTGTTCCGGCCGACATCTCAGTTGTTGGCTTTGACGGCATCTCGATGTCTCGGTACACCGATCCGTCTCTCACGACTGTAAGGCAACCCATTGCAGAACTGGGACGCAAGGCGGTGGAGATCCTCATCACGATGATTGAGGGGGGCTCCTCCCTGCCTGCCCACTTGACTCTGCCTGTTGAGATTCAGGTGGGAGAGTCGTCCGGACCTGCGCCGGCGGTCAGCGGTGTAGGCGCTGTGATGGGCTGATTTCCCCCGGAACGGAGGTGGTAGTCGAGGGATCCTGTGATTCCGCGGTCAGAAAAGAACTGTCTGCGAAGCCCGAAAAACCGATACGGAGGGGAGAAAGATGCAAAGAAAAGTACTGACCTTGGCTCTGGCGGTGCTTATCTGCGCAAGTTTCAGCATCTCCGCGGCGGAGAAGAAGCTCACGGTGATAGGCGGTTGGTCGGGACCGGAGATGGACGCATTCCTGCCAGTACTTCGGGCGTTCGAGCAGGAGACAGGCATAAAGGTAGACTACCAGATCTACAGGGCTGAAGACTTGGCCATTCTCCTTCCTGCTCAATTCGCCGCTAAGACTGCCCCTGCCGATGTGATCTTCATGTGGGCGTGGTTCATCAATAAGCAGGCGCAAGCCGGCCACATCCTGGATGTGACAGGGCAGATCCGCGAGGCCGACTTCCTCATGGGTGCTCTCGATCCCTTGAAGGTCGGGAACAAGATCTACGGCACGGTCTACACTGGCAAGGTGAAGCCCGGGTTCTGGTACAGAAAGTCGTTTTTCGCCAAGCACGGGCTTGAGGTCCCCACCACTTGGCCTGAGTTCACAGATCTTCTCGCGAAGATCAAGAAGATACCCGGAATCAAGGCCCCGATAGTGAGCGGGGATGGAGTGGGCTGGCCGCTTTCTGACGTGACGGAACACTTCATTGCGACGTTTGGCGGCCCTGAGCTACACAGGAGCCTTGCGGCGGGCAGTATCTCGTGGACAGATCCCGTGGTCCGGGGGATCTTCGAAGGCAGGCTGGTTCCGCTGCTCAAGGCGGGGTACTTCAGTGAACCGATCGAATGGACCATGGCCCTCGATCTGTGGTGGGGCGGGGACTATGCCCTGTACTTCATGGGGAGCTGGATCACGGGCATGGTCAAAGACCCGAACGATCTGGGCGTGTTCTCACTTCCGGGTGCCATGGGGGTAGTGTTCGCCACGGACTACGCGTTCGTTCCGGCCTACACCAAGGCTCCGGCTGAGGCGAAGAGACTCCTCGAGTTCCTCGGCACCAAGGGCCAGGAGATCCAGGTCAAGCAGGGTGGCCACATCGCCACATATGCGAACGTTGCGCTCGATGCCTACCCGCCGGTTGACCGGGGAGTGGCGAACCTTCTCCGCGGCCGCGTCGCTCTCAGCGACTTGGATGACACGGTAGGCGGAGAGTTCCAGACAGCTTTCTGGGATCAGCTCAAGCTCCTCTGGGTGAGCCCCGGAAGGGTTGGCGAGGTCCTCGACACCCTCCAGAGGAAGTCCTCTAAGTAGGCAACCCAAAACAGCGTGCTCGCGCGCAGGGGAGGTCTCATCGGCCTCCCCCGGTCCTCTACCATCCAAGGGACGGGAGGGATCGGTCAGTGAGGGAGAAGCACGTGCGCTCGCTCTTCTTCGTTCCGGCCATTCTGCTTCTTTTGGTTTTCGTGATCTACCCGGTGGCGAACACCATCTACATAAGCTTCTTCACCCCTGAAGGCAGATTCGTCTTTCTCTCCAACTACGCGGACGTGATGTCTCAGCCGGAACTGGTGGATCCGAGAGGATTTCAGCGCGGATTTCCTTTTGGCGCGCTCGTCCACAACTTCCTGTGGGTCTTGATTCACCTTCCTCTCACTGTTTTCCTCGGCCTGATACTCGCGGTGACATTGAGGGACGTGAAGGGCGGGGCCATAATCAAGTCCGTGATATTCCTGGGCATGGTTACTCCCATGATCGTCGGGGGGATTATTCTCCGTTTCCTTTTCGATGGGAGTGTTGGGATAGTTCCATTTCTCATGAGCCTGGTGGGGTTCACCCCGAAGACTCTGACGGCTTATCCAGACACTGCACTTTTCGCACTCATCCTTGGATCGCTCTGGCTGTGGACGCCGTTCAGCATGGTGCTCTACTCCGCGGGCCTGGAGACGATACCGGACTACGTCTATGAGGCTGCGAGGATCGATGGCGCCAGCCCGGCGCGGCAGTTCTTCGCCATCACGGTCCCTATGTTGAAACCCGTGACCAGTGTAGTGGTGACCATGACGTTCCTGTGGGTCCTCAAGATCTTCGACATAGTCTTTGTCGCCACGATGGGCGGGCCAGGTGGCGCCTCAAACGTGCTCGCCTTGCAGATGTACATGTACGCGTTCCGTGAGTTCAATTTCAATGCGGCAGCGGTGGTATCCACTGTGCTGATGCTCTTGGCGCTGCTGGTGGCGATACCAATGATCAGGTCTATCAAGGCGGAGGGGTGAGCCGATGAAACGGAAGAGCAGGTCCGCGCTTGCCGTCAACGTTCTAGCCTGGCTGATAGGCCTGGTGTGGCTGATCCCGTTCCTCGGAGTCTTGATGGCGTCGTTCAGGCCGCTGTCCGAAATCAGCCGCGGATGGTGGCGGTTTGCCAGCTTCACACCGACGTTCAAGAACTTCGTAGGGGCGTGGAACCACCCTGCCGCTCCCCTGGCGCGGGGCATGCTGAATTCCCTAAAGGTTGCCATCCCTGGCACGATCCTGCCGATCCTGGCAGCCTCCACCGCGGCTTACGGGTTTGCCCGTTTCAGGTTCCGCTTGAGGGACTACCTCTTCCTCACCATCGTCATCCTGATGACTCTTCCCCAGCAGATGATCGCTATTCCCATCTACCGGATCATGCGGGACCTGGGCGCTGTCGATACCCACTTCGGGCTGGTGCTTCTACACGCGGCGTGGGGCATCCCCTGGATTCTCTACTTCATGAGGAACTTCTTCACCACCTTGCCCGTGGAGGTGGAGGAAGCGGCACGGGTGGATGGGGCGTCGGACTTCCGGATCTTCTTCAATATCATCCTCCCGATGTCTCTTCCCGCTCTGGCGTCCGCAGCGGTGCTGCAGTTTATGTGGGTGTGGAGTGACTTCTTCCTGGCCCTCATCTTGGTGTATTCACCGGATAAGCTGCTTGCAACGCAGAGGATCCCCCTTCTGCGCGGGGTGTTTCACGTGGACTGGGGTGTCCTTGCGGCAGGGGCGATACTTGTCATGATAGTCCCGATCCTCATCTTTGTGCTGCTGCAGCGTTACTACGTAAGAGGAATGGTTGGCTGGGTCTCCAAGTGAGGAGCCGGCCTCGAGCAGGAGGGATTGTGATGTTCCGGGAAGTGGATGTGCCCGCCAAGTCTCTCTTGGACCACGTGCCGCATTCGGGAGAGGATGCTGTCCGGGAGGTTGAGTCGCGCGGCCGAGCGCTCAGGGGTCTGAAGGTGCTGCATCTCAGTTCCACCTCATACGGGGGAGGCGTTGCGGAGCTTCTCTACACCATCGTGCCGCTTCTGCGGGACGCGGGGATCGACGCTCACTGGTATGTGATCGAGGGTGCGCCTGAAGCATTCTTCGAAGTCACCAAAAAGATACACAACTCGCTTCAGGGCATGGCGGCTCCGCTTTCCGAGACAGAATGGAATCTCTATGTCGAAGTCAACCAGGCGCTTGCCTCGGGCTTCCCCAGCGATGACTGGGATGTGGTGGTGGTGCACGACCCCCAACCCGCCGCCGTCCGGCATTTCCTCCGCCAATCCCCTCTGGCGGGCCTGTCGGGGTGCCGCTGGTTCTGGCGGTGCCACATAGACATCTCCCAGCCTCTCGAGTCGACGTGGCGGGGACTCCACCCTTACGTGAACTTGCACAACGGGGTTATCGTGACAACAGGAGCGTACGGACGGCCTGAGATTTCCGTGCCCATCCACGAGATAGCGCCTTCCATAGACCCCACAAGCCCTAAGAACGTCGTGAAGAGTGAGCTGGAGGTGCGCGAGACACTGGCCGCTTTTGGGCTGGATCCATCAAGGCGGATGATCGTGCAGGTGTCCAGGTTTGACCCGTGGAAGGATCCGTTTGGGGTAGTGGATAGCTACCGGCTTGTGAAGGAGAAGCACCCTGACGTGCAACTTGCCCTGGTAGGCGCTATTGCGTCCGACGATCCGGAGGGGGTCAGGTTGCTCGCGGACCTGAAACGGGAGGCGGAGTCGGACCCGGACATACATGTGTTGTCGAATGAGGACGGTGTCCACGCTCCTGAGGTGGCTGCGTTCCAACTCGGGGCCGATGTGGTCGTCCAGAAATCCATGCGAGAGGGGTTCGGCCTAACCATCACTGAGGCCATGTGGAAGGCCAGACCAGTGGTGGCGGGGAGGGCGACAGGGTGTGCCTTGCAGATCACGGACGGACGCGACGGGTTCCTGGTCCGGACGACGCCGGAGTGTGCGGACAGGATAACACAGCTCCTGGAGAACCCCGAACTTGGAGAGAGCTTGGGCAGGGCGGCGAGGGAGACCGTGCGGCGGCGATTTCTTTCCACAAGGCACGTCCTCGACTACCTCACGCTCTTCGCCGGCTGAGGCGGGGGTGGACAGGGTCAATTGCCCCTCGAGATCCTCGCCGCGGGCAAGGTCGATGTTGGGAAGTTGTCGTCGGAGACGCCCCCACGTGTTGGTCACGGTGCCGTTGTCCATATAGATCCATTCATCTGGGCCGAACGCAATCTCGCACGGGCAGGTGAGGGCTCGCATCCATAAGGGACCATTGGCATGCAGGACAATGGCAGTCCAAAACGCGCATAAGACACGACCCAGCTAGACGCACATTCCGCCCTTCAGGAACATATGGATGTGTCGACACGAAACCAGTACTGGAGGGTCGGCAATGGCCAGAATGAACACCCTTGATCCGGAGAGGTTTCCATCATGTCTTAAGAAGGACGCCTCTTGGCCCAGAAAGTGGGAAGAGGCTACGATAGCCCCAGGCGCTCAAGCGGATGTGGATCTCGCCCCGGCTTGTTTCGACTGCGGAATAGCCTATGTCCCGAATTTCTTCGACAATACTGTCTCAGTCGTTGATGTCGTGAGGGCGAGAGAGGTCACAACGGTTCCCGTTGGTTCACTGCCGTACGCGGTGAGAGTCAGCCCAGATAAGAGATTCGTCTACGTTTCCAATTTCGGAGACGACACACTATCGGTCATCAGAACCTTCGACAATCAAGTCGTGGCCACAATCAACCTGGCCACGCCCTCGTTCCCTGCCAATGGTCCCGAGGGGGTGGCGGTTTCCCCGGACAATAGGTATGTGTATGTCGCTAATTTCCTGAGCGACAACATGACTGTCGTGGACGCCATTCGGCGCGTGGTTGTCACAGATGTTCCCTTCGGCACGGGCGCCGCTCACCCGGCCATAACCCCAGACGGCCTCCTTGCCTACGTCACCCTGCCCAACGCGGACGAGGTTGCGGTGGTGGATCTGAATGTAAACCTTGAAGTGGATCGGGTTACCGTAGGGACTGACCCGGAGGACATAGACATTGCCAGGCGCAAACCTCTCGCGCTCGTGGCCAACCAGGTGAGCGACGACGTGACCGCCATCAACACCGCGCTGGCCGCAGCCTCCGGGACGCCGATCCCCGTGGGAAGCGTTCCTACAGGGGTGGCGACCGCTCCTTCCGAGCAGGTTGCCTATGTGACCAACCAGGGTTCGGGCACGGTATCGGTGGTCAACATATTCACCCACAGCCAGGTAGGAACGATCACCGTCGGCAACTCTCCAATCGGAGTAGACACCACGGGAGGCGGTCGGTTCGTCATCGTCTCGAATTTCGCGGATGACACCGTATCCATAGTGGACGCAGCGCAAAGCCTCGTGCAGGCAACGGTCCCTGTTGGCAGTGGTCCGCTGTTCCTGGCGGTGCTCTAGAGTGTAAAGGTTCCACGTCGGCGAATCTCAGAATCTCACTTCAGCGAATCCACCAGGGCCGGGGCGTGTTGCGCCCCGGCCCTCGCCTCCTTCCCACCACTTTGCCGCTTGGTCCCGGCGGGGCGCGGCGTTTGAGACTTGTGGCCATAAGCTGGCCGCGGAACCTGACCCCAGATCAGGCGGCTCCAAAACATGTGTCAACCGGCTGTGATTTAGTCACCTCTTTTCGGACTTGATCCGTCTGAGAAAATGTCACCCTCATGCTCGTCCTCCCGCTGACCGTCTGGGAATCATGCTCAGACTCGCGGGTGTGCCAGCGCTACCAGGGACCTGCAGAACAACGCTCGCGCCGGACTTTGGCTCGCGGGCCCGGCATCTTCAGTTGGCCCGGGAGCGGGAGGGCGTTGTCCACGTGAGCCCCAGGCTCTGCGTGCCTGGAGGCGGCCAATGCCCGATTCCGCGCTTTATGCACACTCGAGCCCCGGGCGCGATCCGATCCCGAATCATCTCGTCGAACCCGACTCGGGATTCACCAGGCACGAGCTCAGCTGCCATGTTCCCGAACCGATCGAGGGCAAACAGGACATAGACCCTCTCTGAGCGAGGGTTGAGGAACAGGATGTGGCGGGATCCTGGCTTTCGGTTCATCGCATGGGCACTCCGGGCCTCCGGAGAGCCCTTGTGGCACTTAACCATGACGAGCTGATGCGTCTCCACGATCCCCGAGAGCCTAGTCCGGGCGTAAGTCCCAGCTAGCCTGGAGATGACTTTGTGTCTCCAGGCGAACGCGGTGTTCTTGGAGATCCCTAAGAGCCTTGCA
>JANLFS010000032.1:10039-25836 GCA_024655925.1 Bacillota bacterium
TTCCGTCATCAGCGCGAGGTACTGGAGCCATTTTCCCCGCAGCCGGGTGCGGTGCATCACCGTGCCGGTGAGGTCGGTCAAGTAAGTCCGGCAGCGCTTGCACTTGTACTTTTGCACGCCCCGGGGCTTTCCGTACCGGACGAACTCTTTGCTTTCGCAGCTCGGACAGACTTGCCCTTCGGGCTTTGCCAGGTCGCGAATGTCGGAGAGACTCACCTCGACACGGCCTTCGCAGAACGGGACAGGGACGAGATCAGGGCCTTGGCCGGGGAAGGGGATTGCGCAGAGATGGACGTCGGACAGGCCGGGACCAGACCCAAGGGGAAACGGGTAGCGGAGTGCCGAGGTCGGCAGGGGAGGCCTCCTTTCACTGAAAGTTGTCCACATCCATATATTGCCATAGTCTCGAAGGGCCATCAACCACTAATTGGGATTGCCCCAACGTAGTTGATACCCAGTGGGGTACTGGGGGGTGGGGGGCCGGAGAGGGCCGGTTTGCCTGGCCCATGCCAGCATGGACGGGCGTCGGCCTGGGAGCCATCTGGTGGCTCCATTCGGCCGCCGCCCGCTCGGGTACGACGTTGACTTCACCTTGGGAGGCACTGGCAATGGCGGCCGCCCCGGGCCGCGCGGGGGCTCGCCTGGCTGTGATCCGCCTGTGCGCGGGTATGTCCACGACTCCGACCCTCTCTCCAACCTTGTGTGCCTAGGTAATGCTGCCGTTCCCCATGGGTGACATTATCTCAGTCGTGTTGTGGAGTGACAATGTCGCAGACAGTAACAGCGGCTCCAAAACATGTTGACATGAGAATGTATGGGGAACAGAATAATTGCGATTCCGAATGGTTCTGGACGGGAGGCGCCGAACGTGCACGACTCGTGGGACAGCCGCCGCGTGGCTGAGGTGTTCATGCACATGCCCAAGGTGGTCAACCCGGTATTCCGGGAACTTGTGGAGGAAGCTCTCAAGCAGGAGATCGGCATCGCAGTGGGTCGCATCAACCTTCTCGAGCTCATAGCGGACAACCCGGGGGTGAGGTTGAAAGATCTTGCGCGGGACGCGGATGTCTCGGCATCGGGGCTTTCAGTGACGATCGATCGAATGGTTGCCGAAGGGCTAGTCCGGCGGTCGGAGGATCCCCGCGATAGGCGGAGAATCTCATTAGAGTTGACCGAAGCCGGGCGGGGCCTTCTCGACCGAATCAACGAGTTCTTCGTCCGGCGGCTTGAGTCATGGTTCTCGACACTTCCGGAGGAGGATCTCAGAAGACTTGGGCTGGCGCTGTGCGCCATCACCGAGATCGTGTCCGGGCATGCGGGCAGAAGCAGAAACGGAAGGAAAGGTGGAGACCGCGAGTGAGGATTGTAACCACCAGAGGGAGACCGGCGCTGGTTTTCGGTTTGGCTCTCGCTCTCATGTTGACGGGGCCCGGCGCGGCCGCGGTCGCTCGGGCGGCGGATCAGGTCAAGACGGACGAGGGCAAGTTCTTGATCTACATGGGCGAAACCCAGATCGGCACTGAAGAGTTCCGGCTTGATGAAAAGGGCGCGTTTTCTGTAGTGGAGCTATCGTTCATGGGCACCACAAGCCGTGCCGAGGTCAGCCTGTACGGGAGGCCGGGCGCTTGGACCTCATACAAGCTGGCCGCAGGGCCGCAGACTATCACAGCCGCCATTGGAGAACGCGAAGTCACCGTCGAAGTGGTGGGCTTGAAAAAGACACTGACGTTCGACGGGCCTCCTACGGTCGTGGAGAGCAACATCTTCTACCACTACCAGCTGATGCTCGACGCCTATGACCGTGCTGCCGGAGGGACCCAATGCCAGGAGGTCTTGATCCCGTCCGCCATGAGCTCGGGAGAGGCCACAATCGAGATAGTCGGGCCAGTCGCTGAAGGCACCCCAATTCCGCTCACCGAATTCCGTATAGTCGTAACAAAGGTCTTTGGCCTTACTGCCTTCGTAGACGCAGATGGCCGCATGGTGGAGTTGCAGTTTCCCGCTCAGCAGTTGAGGGTTGTCAGGGAGGACTACGATGCTCTCGCCCGAGCGCACGCCCAGGCGCGGAAGGCGGAGTCTTCCGCACAGGGGTTGCCCTATACCGAAGAGGAGTTCGTCGTGAAGAATGGCGATATCGAACTCGCGGGAACATTGACGATCCCGGCGGAGGGCACCGGCCCGTACCCTGCGGTTTTTCTCAACTCCGGCAGCGGCCCGCAGGACCGGGACGGAAACACTCCGCCGGTCTTCATGACTTACATGTTCCGGCATATGGCTGAGCGGTACGCGTCGGCGGGAATAGCGGTGATGCGTTACGACGAGCGGGGCGTGGGGAAGAGCACGGGCAGCAACGAGGCGGCACTTCTTTCCGACCTCATAGGGGACGTAGAGGCGTTGATCGCCTACCTCAAAGCGCATCCCTCGATCGATCGATCTCGCATAGTGGTGTTGGGCCACAGTGAAGGCGGGTACATCGCCCCGGCGGTGGCCGCGGCAGACCCTGAGATCGCTGGGTGTATAGTGATCGCGGGCGCGTCAACCCCGCTGGATCAGATCATGGTGGAGCAAGTTGAGTACCAGGCTAGCCATGAGGAACTCGATGAGAGGTCTCGCGCCCTGGCGGCGAGCACGATGCCTATGGTTAAGCAGCTGATCCAAGATGCGAAAGACGGGAAGGAGACTTCCGTAGTCCCGTCGTTCAACCTGGACTGGCTCAGGGAGCACATGATTCATGACCCCATTGCCACGATTCAGAAGGTGCGGGTGCCGGTCCTCATCATCCAGGGAGACAAGGACCTGAAGGTGAAGCCGTATCATGCAGATGTTCTGGGCATGGCTCTTCGGGAGGCTGGGAACCCGGACGTCACCGTGGTGCACTTGCCTATGATAGGCCACGAGATGATGGCCTGGCCTTACAACAACCCGGATTTCGACCCGCACAACCCCACGAAGGTCCCTGACGAGGTCTACAATACCATCGGGGACTGGATGGTCGAGCGGTTGGTGACAGGCAGGTAGTTGGGTGGGCCGAATGGCTTAGGCCGGATCAGCCCACATGTGAATTCAGCCAATGAGACACCCCGCGGCGTGCTGCGGGGTTTCGCGAACTCCGCCCTTCGCGAACCCCGCCTCCCTCACACGCTCATGATCTCGCTGAGCTCCCGGGATTCTTTACACGCATAGACCGCTTTGTAGTAGGCTACCCCAGCCGCCCTGGCGCACTCAGCGAGAGTCACCTTCTTGCCCCCAGCCGCGAGCTTGCGCGCGGCCTCAAGGATCTTCTGTCTAGTCTGCTCCTTGGGGACTCTCTCGTAACTCTTGGCCGGCCGGTCGGGTTTCTCGGAAGGAGAAACGTCAGTCCCACTTGCGGTGAGTGCAAGAGTCGCAATCCCCGGGCCTGCAACCCCGGGCCCCCGACTCTCCCGTGCCTCAACTCGTTTCAGGAGATCGAGAAGTATCCTGTCAGTCCTGCTTGCAAAGGCTTGCAGATCTCGCCGAAGGGCGTCGACGGACTCGGATATCTGCGTCATCTGGTCTTCGAGGGACCGCCTCAGGGCCACAGCTTCCACTGTGGACCCGTGCGCACGGGCCCCAGAGAGCGTGTCAAGTATGTTTGTAAACGCAGCCAGGGACTTCCTCCCAAGTTCCTCAAACGTGCTATCTTCCACAGTTGAAACCTCCTCGAATGTAGAGACATCATCTTTAGCGCGGCGGGCCGCCGCCTCACGTACGAGGGCGGCATAGTAGAGCTGCTTCCCGCTGGGGCACAAGTAGATTACACCTCCTGCCCCATTATTATTACCAACCCTCGCGAAGATGTGTCATTCCACCCTGCTCACCACCGGACCAATATTCCGCTGAAGCCGTTGCTTCATGGACGTCGAAGTGATCTTTCTGGCGTGCGAGAATCAGGTCGGAGGTGGTTGAGGTGTTTCCCCATCCGGAACTGATGTGGGCGATGGCGAAGCTCAGAGAGAGAGACCTGTTGGCCGCGGCCGAACAGGATAGACTGGTGGAGTCGGCGAAACTTCAATGGAAAGAGCGTGTCGAGAGGGCGAGAAAGAATGTACCTGAAACTCGATCGTCGGTCTCGGGAACCCTTGTTTGCGCAGATCAGAGACCAGATCAGAGATCTTGTTTCCCAGGGCGCGTTGCCCCCGGGTGTTCGCCTTCCCCCGACACGGGATCTCGCTGATTCACTCGGAGTCAGCAGGGCTGTGGTTGTCCAGGCCTACGACGAGCTCGCGGCCCTCGGGACGATAGAAAGCTCTGTGGGCCGCGGGAGCTTTGTGGCGCCGGCACGAGCCGGCGTCGGTCCTCTGCCCGCGGCGCGGAGAGCGCCGGACTGGAGTGCCCTGCTCTCAGACGGGATGCTCAAGGTCAACCGGCTGCTCTCTGCGCGCCGCGTGTCGGCATCGAGCGGCGGTGGCAGGACTGTCACAGATTTTGCGAGTCTCTGCCCACACATCGATGAGGAATCCTCCCAGAGGTTCAGACACTCTTTGAACTGGGCCTACTCCATAGAAGGCCGGCGAGTGCTGGAGTACGGTGATCCCCAGGGATACAGGCCCCTTCGTGCCCTGATTGCCAGGGAGATGTCTGAGGTGGGGGTCCCGACCGAGCGTGACGGGGTGATCGTGACGTCAGGAAGCCAGCAGGCTGTCAATCTGGTTGCTATGACGCTTCTCAATCCCGGCGACGCAGTCGTCATTCAGAACCCCACTTACCCACCGAGCGCGAGCAGGTTGGCGCATACCGGAGCTGAGATCCTGCCGGTGGGGGTGGAGGGGGACGGCTTTGACCTCGAGGCGGCACGAGCAATAGTGTCCTCACGCCGGGTCAAGCTTATGTACCTGATGCCCACCTGTCACAACCCGACGGGTCTGACCATGTCCTATGAGACGAGGCGGAGGATCATCTCTCTTGCCCGCGAGCATAACTGCGCAGTGGCGGAAGATGGGTTTTCGGACGCCCTGGCTTACCCGGGCCACCTCATTCCGCCCATGAGTGCCCTGGACTCGGAGGGAAGGACCTTGTACATGGGGTCTCTCTCCAAGATCTTGTTCCCCGGAATCCGGCTCGGATGGATCGCAGCATGCCCAGAGCTGGTGAATTCGCTGGTGAATGCCAAACGCATATCAGACCTGGATACCAGCCTGGTCCTGCAGGTGGCCGCGTATGACTTCTGGAACCGAGGTTATCTCGATCAGAATGTGAGACGCATGCGTACCGTGTACTTCAAACGACGGGAGGCCGTGTTGGAGGCAGTGGAGGAGTACTTCCCGGCTGGGACAACTTGCACCGGAACGAGAGGTGGGCTGTTTGTGTGGGTCCGGGTGCCAGGGGTCGCGGACACAGAATCGCTGCTCCCAGCCGCCAGGGCCCGGGGCGTGGAGTTTGCTCCCGGGGCGCGGTTCGACATCGCGGGCGGGTCCCGTGACTGCATGCGCCTGTCGTTCAGCTCCGTGCCACTCGAGGAGATACGCCCGGGAATCAGAGCGCTTGCCGAGGTCATAAGGGATGCCTCTGGAATGGGATAGATGAAGAGGGCCCGGAGCGCACCACAACTCGGTGCAGCGATCCCACACGCTCCGAGCCCAACCGTTCTGTGTCAGAGCTTGAAGGCCGCCACGGTCTTCTCCAGGGTCCGGCCCACTGCCACGAGGGACTCCGCAAGCGAAGCAACTTCCCTGGCAGCTGCGTTCATCTCTTCGGCGGATGCCGACACTTCTCCAACCCCAGCGGCACTCTCCTCGGACAGAGCTGCGACGTTGTCTATGGCGGTCTTCACCTCTACCACACTCGCGGACATTTGCTGAGTAGAGGCTGTGTTCTGCTCCGCCACGGCCACCACATCGCGCATCGCCCGGTCCACGCCTTCGGCGGCGGCTCCGAGTGCCTGTGCCGATGCGACCAGGTTAGCCACGAGGCCAGCGACTTCTTGGGCTCCAGCGGCTATCTCCGACAGAGCGCTCCCTGCCGCACGCGCTATGGAACTCCCGCTCTCAACCTCCTGCGTTCCATCTTTGATGGCTCCGACAGCTTTCGCCGTGCGCTCCTTGACCGATTCTACTAGGTCGGAGATGGCTTTGGTCTCCTTAGAGGACCGCTCGGCAAGCTTGCGGACTTCATCCGCGACGACCGCAAATCCGCGCCCGTGTTCTCCCGCGCGGGCGGCCTCTATCGCCGCGTTGAGAGCCAAGAGGTTCGTCTGCTCCGCGATATCGTCGATGACCTCGAGGATTCGACCGATCTCCTGAGAGTGCCGGTCGAGCTCTCCGATCCTCTGGGCGACGTTGTCCGTGGTGGCCTTGATCCGATCCATGCTGGCAATAACGTCCTGGACTGACTGCCCGCCTCTTGCTGCCACCTCGGCGCTTCTGCCAGCCGATGATCCCACCTTTTCAAGAAGCCTCAGGGTCTCATCCAGGTAGGAACGCATGCCCAGGACCAGGCTTGAGGCTTCGTGAGTGGCCTTGACTTGCGACTCGGTCCCGGCTGCAACTCGGTCGATGGCCCGGTTCAACTGGTCCATGAAAGACGCGGTCTCTGTGGCGCTCGCACTGCCTGACTCGGCCCCTGCGGCCAGCTGTTGTATGGTCTCGGAGATCTGCTGCACGGCCCTGGCTGACTGCACTGCGCCGGCGGACAACTCCTTACCTGTGCTCCCCACTTGTCCCGCAGCGGATACGACATCCCGCACGAGCGACCTAAGGGATCTGACCATTTGTCCCACCGCCTGCGCCAGGAGTCCGACTTCGTCCGTGGCCCGAGAGTCGGGCACTTCGGAGAGATCCCCCTCCGCAACACGGTTGGCGATCCCGACGAGCGCCACGAGGGGGCGGGCGATCCCGTGGGCCGTTACGAGGCCGAGGGCCAGCCCAATGACTCCCACCACTGAAACCAGCGCTATCGTGGACTTACGGGCTGAGGCCGCTTCCTGCCTTCCCTGGGCGAAGACTTCGGCGGATTCCGTGTCGATCTGTTCGGCTAGTTTGTCCAGAAGGCCCATCACCAGGCTTCGAGCACCAGTGGCCCTGCTGCGCATGAGGGCAAGGGCGAAGTCGGGTTGTCCTGCCCGGGATTGGCTTGCGATCTGGTTTGTGATCGACACGAGGTTCTGCCATTCCCGGCCCAAGGACGCCAGGGTGGCCTGGCTCTCTTCGGTCTTCAACAGCCCCGCGAGGGACGAGAGGTCTTGCTCGAACGCGGCCGCGCCCTGGCTCATCTTGGCCTCGAAGTTGTCGTGTTCTGCCTCCATAGTGGAGACGATATGTTGAAGCAGGTTGCTCGTTAGGTCCGAGGCTGTCACTCTCAGGTTGCCCACGAGCCTCGCCCCGGGGAGCCTGACCCCGGACACATCCTCGGTCCTGGCATTGCCCTGGTCTAGCTTGGCGAGGCAGAACCACCCTACGCCGGCCATGCCCGCAACCAAGAGAGCCACGGTCGCAACCACCTTGGTTCTGATACGCATGTTCCGAAAGAGTGCCGCCATGGGGACACCTCCTGAAAAGAAATCAAAGGCAGCTGACAGGCACATAACTTGCCAGCTACCTTGTAGTATCGGCGGACTCTTTGAAATCCTTAGTGTAGCATTGCGCTTGCACCGCTACATAGTGAACGCCGCCATGACCTCCCGCAGTTTCTGACCCATCCTGGCGAGGGCATCCGCCGAAGTCTTATTATTCAGGCTGAGTGGCGGGCCAGGCGGACCGCGACAGGCCCTTTGCATTTGAGCCCGAGGTGTGCTGCCGCATAACCACATTTCATGGTAAAAAGGCAAAAAATGTCGGCAGCAATCCCGTCGATTGGATCGGTCATGGCATAGAAATTGGCCTGCCCTTTGGATATCACGATGTCGGCCTCGCGGAGTCTCGAACGGAACTCCGCTGACATCTCGCGGTTACTCGTGCCCAGGGTTTCCCCGCCCGAGGTTATGACCTCGTTCGCCGCGGAGTCCAAGCCGACCAGGACTGCGTCTTCCATGACGGCGTCACTTGTGATGGCGCCCGACTTCACCACGGCTGTGACTGTGCAACCTCGAGCCCGAAGCTCGGAGACTAGCAGGGTGTCGAAAGCGATCTCGCCCACGTTGTCCATGATGTAGACGACCTTGGCGCCGGGCCGCGCTGATGCGATCAGATCGGGAGTGTCGTCGATCAGGAGGGGCCGGGACACGTACTCTTCGAGAAAGCGGCGCACGTCTTCCGGACCAAATTCGTAGCCTGTGCCCACTGTGCGGAAGTCCATGGAGTTCCCGGCCACGGCCCACCTTGCGAGTGCGGCCAGGCGGGAGTCGGGATCCATGTCACGGACCTCCTGGGCCAGCCCGGCTTCAACCTCCCGGCAGACCATGTTCGCCAGGCGGCGTCTCTCGCGGAAGAGTACGGATTCCCCGAGCTTACGCTTGAGTAGCCTGTGAACGTCGGTTATGGCGTAGGACGGGAGATCCCCCGGCCCGAAGGTAGTGGCCAGGCCTGCCATCGCCTCCCTGACCAGGGAGAAGATCTCGTTCTCACACATCCCAGACGACCTCGCCGCCGCGACGAGGTCGTCAAGGACACAGGTTATGCACTCAGGCCGGTTCAGCAATTCTTAAGTCTCCCCCTTGTTGACGTCTACCCGAAGAAGCCTCCAGCTCTCGCCCCCGCGAGCCTGTTGATGACAAGCAGGGTCAAGGACCCCACGGCGATGAGGATGACACCCAAAGCAGCCGCGTCGTTGATGGAGCCGGAGGTATAGAACGCGAATATACCCACGGTCATGGTCTCCCAACCTGGGATGGCCAAGAGGATTGTCGCAGCGGATTCCTGGATCGAGGTCATGAACGAAAACAACGCCCCCGCGAGCACGCCTTTCCAGATGAGAGGGAGCGTGATATCCAAAAAGGTCCTGGCGCCGCTCGCGCCGACGGAGGCCGCGGCCTCTTCGAGGGACCTGTGGATTACTAGCAACGACCCATAAGTGGAGCGGACGGTGTACGGAAGCCTCCTCACCGCGAGCACGAGGGGGATGATGATCCAAAGCCCTGTGAGGGCTATGCCGACCCCGGGGAGTGGGACATTGAAGGCTCGGATGTATGCGATGCCCAGGGCGGTGCCGGGCAAGGCCAGGACCAGGGTGATGAGGGAGTCCAGGAATCCACGGGTTCTCATCTTGGTCCGAGCGAGGATCCAGGCCACCGGGACGCCCACCACAATGCAGAGGATCACTGCGAGCCCGCAGTAGAGGAAGGTATTTACGATATATTTGGGCGTCTCCACTATCACACGGTTGAAATGGTGAAGTGTATACGACGTCGGGAACGGCGTGAGGGACCAGGCCCGGCCGAATGCCGCGAGGGTCACACCGAGGTAAGGTATGAATGCCAGAACCGTCAGGATCGTGAGAAAGGCGGGGACTGCGAACCTCGCGAGCCCGCGCAAGATGCGCCGCTCAACGGGACGGTACGAGAGCGAGCTGTAGTCCCGAAGCGAGACGTACTTCTTGGCAACGAAGAGGAAGACGACTGAGAGGAGAATCATCACCACGCCTATGCTGATCCCCATCTGGAAGAGCCTCTTGTCGATGAACTGTACGATGTTGAGATAGGCCTGGGAGGCAAGGAAATCCTGGAGCCCTACGACAAGAGGGGTGGCGAAATCCGCGAATGCCCATATGAAGACGAGCAGCGCCCCTGTGACGAACCCCGGAGTAGTCAGAGGGATGGTCACATCCAAAGTCTTCCGGAGCCCTACAGACCCGACGCTCTCCGCGGCCTCCTCAAGGGACGCGTCGATCTTCCCCAACGCGTCCACTACATTCAGCGAAATCAGGGGGAAGAGGTGGAGGGTTTCGACGAGCAAGAGCCCATGCCAGCCGTAGATGAAGTTGATCGGCCTCATGAGGCCGAGGTAATCCATGAGGATTACGTTCAAGGTTCCAGCCCGTCCCAGGATGAAGATGAACCCCATGACCCCCACGAGCGGAGGCATGACGATAGGGACCACGGTCAGGTAGGAGAAGAGCCTGCGACCTGGGAACTCATACCTGACGAGAACGTATGCAACGATGAACCCGATCACCGAGGTCGTAGCCACCGTGGCCACTCCCAGGGTGAGTGAGTTACGCAAGGACTTCATGTAGTAGGGGTCGCGGAAGAAGTCCACGAAGTGCTGAAGGGTGAACGCACCCTGCCTCGTGGTGAAAGCGTCGTAGAAGAGCTTGATGAACGGGAAGATGATGAAGAGCGCGAGAAAGATGAAGATCGGCCACACAGCTGGGTTCGCCTTGGCCGCGAAACGGGCCAGCGCCGACCGGGACTCTGTCTGATGGATCCTGGACTGTCGCATGAGATCACCGCCCCTCCGGGATGAGGAGAGTGGCTGTCTTGGCGAAGCTCATCCACACTGCCGTCCCTATGGGAATGATCTCGTGGTGCCACGGGTCCTTTATATCCACCTTGAGGACGGGCCCCGCCTCTGTCTCAATCTCGTACCTCAAGGTGCTCCCCATATACGAATAGAATCCCACGCGACCAGACGCGGTGTTCGCGGCAGCAGATCCATTGCCGGTGGGGGCCGCGGCGTCCCGCCCGATGGCCATGTTCTCCGGCCTTACCGCAACGCAGCACGCCGCCCCCGCGGGGAGGCCGTGGGCGGAAACCCCGATGAGGTCCCCGATGGGGGTCTTCACGCGGTACTCGAGGCCTGTGACGACTTCCACAGTCCCGGGGAGAAGGTTGTTCGTGCCTATGAAATCCGCGACGAACCTGGTGGCAGGCCGTTCATACAGCTCGCGCGGTGTGCCGATCTGCTGGATCAGGCCTTCGTGCATCACGGCGATCCGGTCGGAGAGGGTCAGTGCCTCCTCTTGGTCGTGAGTGACATAGACCGTGGTGATACCTAACTCCTGCTGGAGCTTTCGGATCTCCGCTCGGAGCCTCACCCGGACCTTGGCGTCGAGGCTAGACAGTGGCTCGTCGAGCAGCAGGACATCGGGGTTGAGTACAAGAGCGCGGGCGAGGGCCACTCTCTGCTGCTGGCCTCCTGAGAGCTGCCCGGGGAACCTGGCGCCCAGCCCGGACAGGCCCACCTTGTGCAGGGCCTGCTCCACCGCGTCTGATATGGACCTCGAATCCATCCGCCTGAACTTGAGACCGTATGCGATATTGTGGAAGACAGACATGTGTGGCCACAGGGCGAAATTCTGAAAAACGATGCCGATGTTCCTCTTGGCAGTGGGAATCCCGTTCATGAGCCGGTCCTCGAAGTAGATCTGTCCTTCGTCGGGGTCATAGAAGCCGGCTATGAGCCTGAGGGTTGTGGTCTTCCCGCACCCCGACGGCCCGAGAAGCGTGAAGAGTTCTCCGTCCTCGATTACCACGTCTACCCGACGGAGAGCCTCTACACTCGCAAACCGCTTGGTTACACCCGAGAGCGTGATCTTCACTTCTAATTCACCTCGTTCGCTCGAGGTTCTACATGGTCACAGACTGCGGGCGGGATGATTCCCGCCCGCAGCGGATGGTACTCTGGTATGTATGCCGCCGGACTCAACCCCGGACGGCCGGGCCGTCTAGTACTTCTTCTTGATCGCATCCCACTGTTCCATGATGTTCCGCCTGAAGTAGTCATTGACCTGCTCAGTCCGGTCCCCGGCGAGCTGGTGGTCGTACACGTTGGCGACAGGCTGGTCGAAGTAGGACCTGACCCCGCCGGTGAACTCAACCGCTCGCTCCGCCGTCGAGCCCGGAGCGCCAGAGACTCGGTACTTGGGCGTGATGGGGAACAGACCCCGCTCCATGAACACCTTCTGCCCACGCTCGGTCAGCAGGAAGGCGATGAACGCCTTGGCGGCGACAGGGTGCGGGCAACCGGCAAGGACCGATATCGGCTCGGGGGTGACATAGCAGTTGGGGGGCGCGACGAACTTGAGCGGGTAACCGTTCAGGACTTCTTCAAAAGCCATGTAGCTTGGGACGGCAAACCCGACTCCGTATTCACCCTTCGCGACTACTGACGGAACGTCGCGGCTTCTCGCAACGAACTGCCCGGTGTTGGCCGCCAGCCGCTCGATGTATTGCCAGCCCTTTTCCCAGCCGTACATCTGTAAAATGACCTCATAGGACGCATGGCTCGAGCTGGACCGGTCGGGAGTGCATTGGGCGACCCACCCCTTAAGCTTCGGGTTCAGAAGATCGTCCCAGGCCTTGATCTCGCTCACCCCGAGCCTCTGGAGGACCTTTGGATGATAGATGAGCCCGTAGGGCTCGAGGGCGGTGCCGACCCAGTACCCTGCGGCGTCGCGCAGGGGGAGAGGTTTGGGAGTTCCGATGTGCTGGGGAACCTGAGAGATGAGGTCTTGAGGAACCTCATGCTTCTGGATGAGGCCTTGAGCGATGAGAGACTCAAATAGAACGCTCTCGCCACCCCAGAAGATGTCGGCCTGAGGGCGGCCGTTCCATTCGACTATCTTACCATAACAGATTGGGGTCCCTGCGTTGGTGGCGGAGGCCTTCAGTGTTACTCCCCAGGTCTCTTTCGCATACTTGACAAACTCCGCGAGGGCGGCGTCGACCACAAACTTGGCAACCGGGGTGATCAGGACCAACTCGTCCTCGATCTTCGGCTGCGCCGCGACTCCCATCGTGAATGTGCCGGACAAGCAGATGAGAGCGGCGAGGGCCCAGGTAAGAGTCCTCCTCAACTGAAATCCCCCCATCGGTTGAATGTGAAGGAATTTGCCAGAGCCAGATATTCGCCACCACACCAGGAAGTCCTTCCAGTGCGAGGGCGGACAGGGGGGATTGAGAGACTTCAGGATGAGAGACCGAGGAGCTTGCGCGCCTGCGCAATCTGACGTCTGACTTCCGACGGGGCCGGGCCTCCGGGGAGGGAACGACTGGCGACAGACGCCGCAGGGGTCATCATCTCCCGCACGTCAGGCGTGAGAAGGGGGGAGTATGCCATCCAGTCGGACGGGGCGAGAGCGTCGAGCTCAACCCCGCGGGTCGCGCAATCTCTCACTATCCGGCCGACGAGGTGGTGCGCGTCGCGAAAAGGCATCCCATGGCGGACGAGGTAGTCCGCGATATCGGTGGCGGCGGTGAAGCCGGTCCCGGCTGCGCGGGACATCCGCTCAGTCTGGAAGCGCGCGGTCTCGAGCAGCGGGGCCATGACCCCGAGCGCCCCAAGGACTGTGTCGACCGCGTCGAACAGTCTCTCCTTGTCCTCCTGCATGTCGCGGTTGTATGCGAGAGGGAGGGCTTTCATCGTAGTCAGGAGGGAGACGAGATCCCCTACCACCCGGCCTGACTTGCCCCGGATCAGTTCCGCGGAGTCAGGGTTCTTCTTCTGGGGCATGATGCTGGAGCCTGTAGTGAACTCGTCTGCGAGCTCGATGAAGCCAAACTCTTGCGAGGACCAGAGGACGATTTCCTCGGCGAGCCTCGACAGATGGGTCATGATGAGGGCGCACGCCGCAACGAGTTCAAGCGCGAAGTCGCGGTCGGACACGGTGTCCAGGCTGTTCTCGGACACCCTGGAGAACCCAAGCTGCCGTGCGACGAACTCCCGGTCCAGCGGGTAGGTGGTACCCGCCAGTGCTCCTGCGCCCAGGGGCATCACGTCCGTCCGGGTCCGGCAGTCCAGAAGCCTGCCCCGGTCTCGTTCCAGCATCCAGAAGTACGCCATGACATGGTGGCCCAGGGTGACTGTCTGCGCGTGCTGCATGTGGGTGTATCCAGGCATTACCGCGTCCGTGTGCCGTTCCGCAATACTGACCAGCACGGACTGGAGCCTCTTTGCGGCGGCCACCATCTCGTCGATCCGGCGGATGCACCATAGGCGCATGTCCAAGGCCACCTGGTCGTTGCGGCTCCGCCCTGTGTGGAGCTTCTTTCCGGCGTCTCCCACCATCACTGTGAGCGCCCGCTCCACTGCGGTGTGGATATCTTCGTCCTCGGGCTCGAATCGGAAACTGCCTGTCTCCATCTCCGCCAGGATGCGAGTCAGCCCGTCCACGATCAGGTTGGACTCGTCTGGGGTGATGATCCCTTGCGCTCCCAGCATGCGTGCATGAGCAATGCTCCCCTCGATGTCCTCCCTGAAGAGGCGGACATCGAAGGGGAGCGAAGCCATGAACTTGTGGACGGATTCGTCCACGCGCCCGTCCGTGCGGCCTTCCCAGAGCTTCACTCGCAGCACTTCCCACCTGTCCCGGATGTGCTGACAGCCCTCATGGGGATCCTCGGACCTGCCTGCCTGGCGATCTTGGTTGGCAGACCCCAGATCTGGATGAACCCGACGGCGGCACTATGGTCGAAAGTATCGCCCCGGTCGTAAGTAGCCAGAGCGTAGTCGTAGAGAGAATACGGGGAACGACGGCCCACTACAGTGCAGGAGCCTCGGAAGAGCTTGACCTTCACCGTACCCGTCACGGTCTTCTGAGTCTCATTGATGAAGGCATCCAAAGCCTCACGGAGTGGTGAATACCAGAGGCCGAAGTAAACTAGCTCAGAGTACTTCTGCTCCACGAGCTTCTTGAAGTGCAGCATCTCTCTAGGCATGGTGAGACTCTCGAGATCCTGGTGGGCGGCGATCAGCACAGAAGCGGCAGGAGCCTCGTATATCTCACGCGATTTGATGCCTACCAGGCGGTTCTCAACCATGTCCACCCGGCCCACACCATGCTTCCCGGCGATGGCGTTCAGGGTCTCGATCATATCCACCGGGTTCATGTGCTCGTTGTTGATCTGCACCGGCACGCCGCGGTCGAAAGTGATATCCAGGTACTCAGGCTCTGCAGGCGCGTGCACAGGGTCGGTGGTCATCGTGTATACGTCCGGCGGCGGCTCGGTCCAGGGGTTCTCGAGAACACCACACTCGGCGCTTCTGCCCCACAGGTTCTCGTCGACGCTGTAAGGGCTCTTCACTGTTACAGGGACAGGGATGTTGTTTGCCTTTGCGTACTCGATCTCTTCTTCCCTGGACATCGGCCACTCGCGCACAGGCGCGATGATCCTGAGCGCGGGATCCAGAGCCTGGATCGAGACATCGAACCGGACCTGGTCGTTGCCTTTTCCGGTGCATCCATGGGCGACGGCGTCCGCGCCTTCCCGGTGGGCCGCGTCAACAAGCAGCTGGGAAATGAGCGGGCGCGAAAGTGCCGCGGTGAGGGGGTACTTCCCCTCATACATGGCGTTCGCCTTCAGGCTTGGGTAGACGTAGTTGAGGACAAACGTCTGCCGAGCGTCGGTCACCAGAGATTTGACCGCCCCAATGGCCAGAGCCTTCTTTTTGATGGCTTCCAGATCCTTCTTCGCTCCGACGTCCACTGCCAGAGCGACGACCTCGGCCCCGTACTTGTCCTGGATCCACTTTATGGCGACCGAGGTATCTAGCCCCCCGGAGTACGCGAGCACCACTTTCTTGACTGGACCAGTCTGATGAATCATGATGAAGACCTCCCATGGCAGGCAGACTGCAACAATTTCGATAATAATACCATCAAAATGCATATCCATGCAAACGGCGACCGGAGGAGGCCGGGTGAGCTAGCGTAAATGAGCACAACATTGCCCAGGTATGGGCGGGCAAAACGGCTTCAGGTTCGGTTTGGTGCCCTGGCAGGGCTGGTGGTTGATCACCCAGTATCCAGAACAGGAAGGGAACGCAAGACATTGGTCGAAAAGAATCGAGGCCTTCCAACATCTATCCTATGGAGTTGATCCTATGACTACCCGAGAAATGGCTTTGGTTTTCGTGGGCGCGGACCCGGCGAACGCCGAGGCCTTCAGAAGCGCGTTGGCAGTGGCG
>JANLFS010000032.1:25846-26728 GCA_024655925.1 Bacillota bacterium
CAGTGGCGAAGGCGACTGGGTTTCTTCCGGGGAGGTTGTCCTTTACCCAGTTTGCCGCAGTTGACGACGCGGTTCATGTAATCGATGAGTGTATGGAGTACATAGTTGTGCTGGATTTATCCCAGTCCGGCGGGGTGTCACCAGAGGCGATCGTCAGGTTTGTCCATGTGGATACCACAATCCCCGTGGTGGTGATGGTCAATCCGGCTGATCTCCAGACGGCCGAGACTGCTTTCAGGTTCGGCGCGTTGGACTGCATTGTGTGGGGGCAACTCGACTCATTGAGTCTGCAGAGGATCGTCTGGCATGCAGCTAGGGTGGATGAAGTACACAGGAGCATCAGGGCAGATGCCGCCGAGCGGAGGCAGCGAGAGGCAGCACTCGGGGCGAGCGAGGATAGGCCCGCGCAGGCCTTCGCGGAAGTGAGGAGGATGGCGGAGGGCGCGATCAGGGCGATCGCGCGGATAGTGGAGAACTGGGATCTGTACACCGCAGGCCATCAGAGGCGAGTCGCTGCCCTCGCCCGCGCCATTGCGAGAGAGCTGAGGCTCGACCGGGACGTTGCGGAGGCAGTATACTACTCCGCCCTCGTTCACGACATAGGCAAGATCAACATACCAGTGGAGATTCTGTGCAAACCCGGACGGTTGAACAACGCCGAGATGGAGCTCATCAGGTCACATCCTTCGGTGGGCCACACCATCCTCAGCGCGATCGAGTTCCCGTGGCCTGTGGCGGAGATCGTCCTGCAGCACCACGAAAGACTGAACGGGTCAGGTTATCCTAACCGGCTGCGAGCTGAGGAGATCCGCCTTGAGGCCAGGATCATAGCGGTGGCGGACGTTGTGGAGGCCATGTCGTCTCATCGGCCTTACCGTCCAG
>JANLFS010000032.1:26738-29602 GCA_024655925.1 Bacillota bacterium
TTGGGGCTAGGTGACGCCCTTTTGGAGATGCGAAGAAACAAAGAGGAGCTGTACGACGCCAGTGTGGCCGAGGCTTGCATAAGGATAGCGCCCAACTGGAACTTAGGGGAGTCCGTTGCCGGGTTTGATTAAGCAGTAGCGAGTGTCCCAGTTCGCGGTTGACGAGCTCTAGGGGCTCATCGCGGGCTTCGCGCTGCTAGACGCCATTTGGGCTTTCAGACCCCCTGGGAGCCCCGCGCTTCTCTAGGAACGTGCTCGGGAAACAGGTTTTTTGGGGTATGCCACGCTCTTTGAGAACGACATAATTGCAGTATGTGGGTGAAGGCGAGGCTCTTGCGCCCTCCAAGAGACAGGTTCCGCAGGTTCAAGGATCCGTGAGTCCGGGGCGTCCGTCCGTTTCGCTCCCTTTTCGCCGCTATCCGGCGGCAGCCGCCAGCCTCAGAAAGGCCTTGACGTTGTGGTTGAGAGCCGCAAGAACTTCCTGGCCCCACACTTTGAAGATCCCGATGAACCTTGCCCGCCTGGCCCCATGCCTTGTCAAGTGGCTTATAATCCTTTCCCCGCCGGCGCGTTTCGCGTACAATTCCCGAAACTCGGACGTCGCTTGCCTTTTACGTTCCGCCGCGATTTCCGGTTCGTAGGGGTGAATCTTTATCCTGCGGCCTGCGGCGGCGTTGGCGCACTTCCCTCTGGACGGGCACTCCGCGCAGGTTGTGAAACGGACTTCAGCCGCCTTGCGCAACTGGACCGCAGACACATCGAACCGCGCCTGCCGACCTTCTGGACAGGTCACGATTCCGGCATCCGCGTCGATCGTGAATCTGCTCTTTGGATACTTGCCGTCCAGTCCCGGTTTGAACGGAACCTTCGCGACGATCTTGACGCCGTCCAGGGCCGCGCTCTCCTTAATCGGCTAGTTGCAGTAGGCGCAGTCGCCCATGACTTCCTTCGGCTTGATTCCGTTAGCCTTGCATTGATCCAGGACTTCGGGCAACGGTTCAGCGTCGGACTTGTTGGCCGGCGTCGCCGCCACGGAGATTACGAATTGTCCATCGGTCGCGATGTGCGTCTTGTAGCCATCCGCTTTGGCGGAGGGCGTCTTGCGCCCGTGGCGCATGTCCGGATCCGTCACGGATATCACTCTGTCTTTGGCAGTGCCCTTCTTCATCTTTATCTGGCCGCCGCCGTCGTCGATGTCCTGGCTTGCGATGCGTTCAAGCAGATCGGCTGCGTCGCTGAGATCCTGGGGCAAAGGGCTCAGGGCGCGGACCGAGGCTACAAGGTTGCGCGCGTCCACGACATAGGATTCAAGGAGCAAGCGTTTCTCTTCGGGGTCGTCCCAATTGATCTTAGGCTTTCCGTCAGTTGCGTAGTCTTGGCGCTTGAGGACCGGTTCAAGCCGGCGGCGCAGATCATGGAACTTGGCGAGTCTGAGGAGACGGACGACCCCCTTGCGCAGCAGAGTGTATGTATCATGAACAGCGCCTGAGCCTCCGGCCATGAAGGAGTCCGCTATCTGAAGCTTGTCCTCGCAGACGAGGCCCTTCCCCTTGGCGTCGTTCGACAGGCCGGCAAACAGCTTGAACACGATGCCCGACCGCATGAACCTCGCCCGGTGGCCGCAGAGAGTCACCGCGTCGATTCCAGGGAAATCCCGGCTGACCCCCAGCGCGTACTTGCAGCGTTCGTCGAACCGCGATTCCTCCTCGAACTCCCGGTCGGACCAACCCTTCTCTAGTTGGATGAGCAGCGCTCCGAAAGTGCGCACAGGCGAGACCGAAGGGCGCCCGACACGCGAGAAGAGAGGGCTGAACACTGAATCGTCCATTTGCAGCAGATACTCGCGCATCTGTGCCCGGTAAGAGTCCTCAGGCATTCTGTTCATCCAGAGAGCGTCCGAAAAAGTGGTCTGTTCCTCGCGCCGGCCTTGCATGAACCGAACCCCCAATTATGCAGTACACTGCAACTATACCACACATGGAGGAGTAAATGAGCAATATGGCTACTAATTCCGCGCATTCTGACTGTCAATCCGCCAGAACGGCAATCGTGCTCCGAACTCATTCAAAATGAGCCGCAACGGCGCTCAACAGCTTAAACCGGTGCCATCCGTTCCGGAGTTTCCGAGCACGTTCCTAGATCCCCGTGCCGCTCAAGGTGGCTAGGAGCAGCCGCCTTGCAGCTACAGGCGTTGCAAGCCCGGCGGCGGACGATATCTGCCAGAACCACGCGATGTATCGAAGCAGGTACTTCGTGGCCACTCCACGGAACCTCATAAGCCACGCACGGAACCGGACTGCAAGGCGTTTCACGTTCCTCTGGTGGTGTATTGGATCGGCGGTCGCCACATCTTCTCTGTAAGCTCTGGCCCGCGAAGGGGTTGTCCACATCATCCCCAAGCTCCGCCTCCCAGGAGCCGGCCAGTGCCCGATTCCGCGTTCCACGCAGATTCGAACCCCGGGCGCGATCCGATCCCGCATGATCTCATCGAACCCGATCCGGGATTCGCCCGGAGCGAGCTCTGCTGCCATGTTTCCGAACCGGTCGAGGGCGAAGAGGACATAGACCCTGTCTGAGCGGGGGCTGAGAAACGGGATCTGCCGAGATCCTTCCCCTGGGCTCGCCGCGCGAGCCTTGCGGGCCTCCGGGGAGCCCTTGCAACACTTAAGCATGAGGAGCTGATGCGTCTCCACAATCCCGGAGAGTCTGGTTTTTGTGTGCGCCCCGTATAGCCTGGAGATGACCTTATGCCTCCATGAGAACGCGGTGTTCTTGGAAATACCCAAGAGCCTTGCGACCTGCCGCACGGGGAGGCCTTTCACCATCAGCGCGAGATATTCCAACCACTTCTCCCGCAGCCTCGT
>JANLFS010000033.1:0-5341 GCA_024655925.1 Bacillota bacterium
GACACCAGGGCATTCCTTGTAAGTTCACTCCCTATCCTCGGATCTACCTGGTCAACCCCACGGCTGCTCACTCGTCCGAACGCTGCCCGGAGGGCATCCATCACCCGGTCTTGTTGGTCAGGTTGGAGTGACGGCACTCTCAGGGTGAACTGCTGCTCGCCTATCCGCTGGATCATGCCCTTCCCGAGCTTGAGGTCTGCGAGCGCCGGATCCGCCAGAACCTGCCGTATCTCGTCCGGCATTACGTCACGCTCGAACTTGAGCCAGAACAGGGTGCCCGATGTGTAGTCGATCCCGAGATTGAGCCCACCTATCAGGAGAGCAGCTATGCTCACGACAATGGCCACTCCGGAGATGGTAAGGAAGAGCCTGCTTCTGGACATGAACCTGAACTGCGTGATCACTTGCGTTCACCCCCCAGTGCGCCGAAGAACCTCGGTCCGAGGCTTGTCCTGGGATCTGTCACCGCGCGCAGGAGTATCCGGGTGATCACGATCGCCGTGAACATGCTCGTTAGGATGCCGATGGACAGAGTCAGCGCGAATCCCTGCACCCTCGTTGAGCCGAAGTAGAACAGGATCGCCGCGGCGATCAGAGTGGTTGCATTGCCGTCGAGGATGGCGCTCCAAGCCCGGGTGAACCCAGCCTCGACCGCAGACCTGACCCTCTTGCCGCTTCGTAGTTCCTCTTTGATACGCTCGAATATGATGATGTTAGCGTCCACCGCCATGCCGATGGAGAGAATGAACCCCGCGATGCCTGCCAGACTGAGGGTGGCCCCGAGGCTCATGAAGACTGCGGCCACTATGCCGATGTATAGCGAGAGCGCCAGGCACGCCAGCACACCGGGCATTCTGTAGAACGCAACCATGTATGCGAAAACAGCGGCAATTCCGATCACGCCGGCAATGAGGCTCTTCCGGGAGATCTCAGCCCCAAGGGTCGGGTCCACGAACCGGGTTTCCTTATGCTCGACCGGTGCAGGCAACACCCCTCCACGGAGGATAGCAGATATTTCCGCGGCTTTCTTCAGGTCGATGTCGCCTCCGCTGATCTCGCCTCGACCATCCGGGATCTCGGTCTGAATCACACCTCCCACCACTGGCTCGTCGTCGAGGTAGATCTCAATCATCTCCCCAACGTGCTCTCTGGTGATCCTGGCGAACTCCCGGGCGTGGGCGGGTTTGAGGACGATGTGCACAGCCGGCTCACGCGTCCTGGAGGAGAAACCCGCGTTGGCCTCTGCGAGCAAGTCTCCACCAGAGAGGACGGTCACGCCGTTCAGTTTGAAGGAGAGTGAACCCTGCCTGCCCACGACATTGAGGGCGGACTCAAGGTCGGTGACTCCCGGCAGGCTTACTATGATCCTGCGCCAGTTGTCACCTTTCAAGGACTCTACCACAGGTTCCACGATACCCAACTGGTCGATGCGGCGCTCCATGGCCAGCCGGGCGTCCTCAACGACCTGGGGGGTGAGCGGTCCAGTGGCCGGTTCCTGGACTTCCATGACCAGCATGACGCCTCCTTGGAGGTCCATTCCGAGCCGCAGTGGGCTCCGCCCGCCCGTCTCGGCCAGGCGCTCCCGACCTTCAAAGTAAACGGTCGTGGCTGTCGCCGCGACCACTAGGGCCACGAAAACTAGGCCCCATACCGTGCGACGATTCATTGGCGCAAGTCTCCCCTCTCCCCCTTCTTGACACACAAACCCATTATAGAATCGGCGTTGGGGCTTGTCAACGCGAACCGAGACCATGTTCTCCCACTATAGCAGGACCGCACCATTTATTTCCAACTTGAACTGGCAGTCCAGTACCTCCGCTGCCCGGCGGCACATGGTCATCCTCGAGAGGAATATCTCGAAGTATTCCATGACCGGACAGATCTCCGTATCGATGGTGACCGAGAGCGTGATCACGCGCCTGTCGCCGTCCACGTCCAGGAAGCTCCGGACCGCAGCGTAGGACACCCTGTCATGGATGTCAAATGCCGACACGTTCTGGTTGCTGACCCTAGTCCTATGTACATCACTCTTGTCCGCCAGGATGACAGCCGCGGCGACATCGTTCACCGGGTGACCGTACTCCTCTTCGTGGTTGCCCACGGCCGACATCACCGTGGCAAGCTCCTCGGGCTGCATTCCCAATTCCAGCAGGATGGGCATTGCCATGACCGCGCTGCTCTGCCCATGATGATTCCTGCTGATCACGTTCCCGATGTCATGGAGATAGCCTGCTATGGAAGCTAATTCAGCATCCCTGTGCGGCTTGTTGAGTCGGATCAGCACATTGTGAGCGATGCTGGACACCAAGTTGGCGTGGCGGTAACCATGCTCTGTGTACCCCATTGCTTCAAGGTTCAGACTCGCCCGTTTGAGGAAGGCATCCACCGTTCTATGCTGTTTCACGTCTTTGAGTTGAACTGAGCTTCCCACTTCGACACACCCCCTTCCTCGTGAGAAAGCCGCGCCACGGTGGGCGCGGCCAATCAATGTTCCGTACCCTCACTACATGTAGTCAAAAGCGAACTGGTCAACTGGGCCAAACGGGATGTACAGCACCCAGCCCACCTTCTTCCACGCCTTCCCCTGGAAGACCGGATCCACGTGCCAGTACGGCATGATCGCATAGGACCTGATCTTCTGTCCGGGCCCGACGGGCTTCTCGGGGACAACCTGGGGTGGATTGGCGAAGTACTTCTTCTTGACCTGGCCGTCCGCGTCTACCACGTAGAACGCCTCGAGCGACGGCAGGACCAGTCGTTCACGGCCCGTAGGCGAGTTCTCAATCACGAAGTCGATCTTGATCTCGGGCTGAACTTCCAACAGCCCGACGACAGTGATTCTCACTCCGTCGATCTCCTGAGGTGTCGGGAAAAGACCTTTACGGTAAGAGAGGGAAACCCAATCCCGTCCGAGCATCCGGTCGTCCACAACGAAGTAGTCGCCGGAAACCTGTTTGAGTTTCAGGTATCTGACTCTGATCTGCCCTTCGGAATTGGTGTAGTACACCTTCGCGCGAACGCTCTCACCAATTGCGGCCGATTCCACGCGGTCCGTAGTCAGGATCCCATCGGTCTTGGCGTCTCTCGCTCCCACATATTCCACCCAACTCAAGGCCGCGTCCGACGCCAGCGCCTCCGCCCGAGCCCACTCTCCCTTCTGGAAGGCAGTGACGTACTCCACAGCCCGGGCCTCGGCGCGGTCCAACGGAGAAGCCATAGCAGGCAGAGTCACGATGAAGCATACCACCATTGCTAACGCCGAGAACCTCTTCACCATGAGCAGCGGCCTCCTTGCGACTGTGAGGAGTGGGAACATCAGGAGGGTTGGTTCTCCTTGCCAAGAACTTCCTGGACAGCCCATCGTGAGAATCTCACCACTACCTTGTCGGGCTGATCGGAGATATTCACTGTCATCACGTCGTCTTTGATGTCGAGGATCTCGCCATGGATACCGCCTATCGTTATGATGCGGTTGCCTTTACGAAGGCCCGCAAGCATCTGTTCTCGCTTCTTCTTCTGGGCCTGCTGAGGCCTGATCAACATGAAGTAAAAGACTACGAGCAGGATCACAAAAGGCAGAAGCGCACTGAATAGGCTCTGAGTCTGGCCCGCCGGCATCTTACACTACCCCCCCAAGCAACGTTGTCCGCTAGTTATTATACCAGATCTGCCACTTTTCCTTCCGCAGTTCCTCAAAAGTGCCCGAGAGGATGGCGTCTCGCATGTCTTCCATCATCTTGACGAGAAACCGGAGGTTGTGAATGGAAGTCAATCTGATGCCCAGAACCTCCCCAGCTTTGAGAAGATGGCGAATGTAGGCGCGACTGAAATGCCTGCAAGCATAACAGTCACACTCAGGGTCCAGCGGGCGGAAATCATCCTGGTAGCTGGCGTCTCGCACTATGATCCTGCCTTCTCCGGTGAACACCGTGCCGTTCCGCGCGATTCTGGTAGGGAGAACACAATCGAACATGTCCACCCCCCGGGCTACTCCCTCCAAGAGCGCATCCGGGGACCCGACCCCCATGAGGTATCTGGGCTTGTCCTCCGGCAGGCAGGGGACAGTCACATCCAGCATCTCATACATGAGTTCCTTGGGTTCCCCGACGGAGAGTCCCCCTATGCCGTAGCCTGGGAACCCCAGAGACACGAGATCCGCCGCAGACCGTTTTCTGAGTTCAGCATAGGTTCCGCCCTGCACAATCCCGAAGAGCGCCTGATCAGGCCTGGTGTGGGAAGCGAGGCACCTCTCCGCCCACCTGGTTGTCCTGGCCTGTGAGTGGTCGGCGTAGTCGAATTCGCTCGGGTAGGGCGGGCATTCGTCGAAGCACATGGCTATGTCCGACCCAATGGCCATCTGGATCTCCATGACCTTCTCCGGGGTGAAAATGTGGGGAGACCCGTCGATGTGAGATCGGAACTCAACTCCCGCCTCGGTGATCTTCCGGAGTGGTCCGAGACTGAAGACCTGGTACCCACCAGAGTCGGTCAGTATCGCCCCATCCCAACCCATGAAGGAGTGGAGACCTCCGGCCCTCGCTATCAGTTCGTGGCCTGGCCTGAGGTAGAGATGGTATGTGTTTGACAGGATTATGCCCGCGCCGATCTCCCGGAGTTCGTCCGGGGTTACTGTCTTCACAGTGCCCTGGGTGCCGACTGGCATGAATGCAGGGGTCTTGATCTCGCCGTGGGGCGTAGTCAGCACTCCAGCGCGCGCCCGCGTCCTGGAGCAGGTGCTGATGACTTCGAGTCTGACCGGAATAATTCGTAACACCTCACAGAATCAACATGGCATCGCCGAAAGAGAAGAACCTGTACTCTCTCTCGACAGCTTCCCGGTAAGCCCGGAGAATCAACTCGTGCCCTGCGAAGGCAGAGACCATCATGAGAAGTGTGGATTTGGGCAAGTGAAAGTTGGTCACCATCGCGTCCACGCCGCGGAAGACGTGTCCGGGGTAGATGAATATGCCCGTTGTCCCTTCTCCCGCGGCGATCTCTCCGGATGGCCCTGCGAGCGTCTCCAGAGTCCGCACCACTGTTGTCCCCACTGCGACCACCCGCCCCCCAGCGCGCCGGGCGGCGTTCACGGCCTGGGCGGCTTCTTGTGAGAGCCGGTAGGGCTCGGAATGCATCACATGATCCTCGACCTTCTGGGTCTTGACAGGCCTGAAAGTGCCCAACCCCACATGCAGGGTGAGTTTCACGACCCTCACCCCATTCGCCTCAATCTCCTCAAGGAGTTCGGGAGTGAAGTGCAGCCCCGCCGTGGGCGCGGCCACCGACCCCCGCACGCGCGCATAGACCGTCTGATAGCGCTCGGCGTCACTCAGGGGTGCGTGGA
>JANLFS010000033.1:5351-11074 GCA_024655925.1 Bacillota bacterium
CCGTTTGGTATCTGGCAGGATCGTCCAGTCTGCGCTTGATGTAATGAGGCACTGGCATCTCGCCTGAGGACTCCACGACTGTGTCCACGCCTGCGGGTGCCGAGAAGGTTATCACCCTGCCTCCGAAGTCTGTCTTGGCCTCTACCTGGCCGGTCATCCGCCCTCCGGCGAAGGTCAGTCTCTCACCAACCGGGGCACGCTTGCCCGGCCGGACCAGGCATTCCCACCTGTCTCCGCCGAGTGCCCGGAGTAGCAGGACCTCTACCCGGCCTCCTGAGTCGCGAACCCCGTGGAGCCGGGCTGGGATCACACGCGTGTCGTTTATGACCAGCACATCTGGGGGCCCTAGGTACCCCGGGAGGTCTCGGAATACCCGGTGCTCAATTACTGCGGAATCCCGGTGGACGACCATGAGGCGGCTCGCATCTCTTTGAGCAAGGGGAGTCTGAGCTATCAGTCTGTCCGGAAGGTAGTAGTCAAAATCGGAAACCTGCATACGGAGTTCCTCTCCCCCTACTTGTACCCGAGCCTGGAGAGCATCGATGGGTCATCTCTCCACTTCTCTCTCACCTTGACCCAGAGCCTCAAATTGACCTGGGAGCCCAGGAGCCTTTCCACCTCGGCCCTGGCGCGCGTTCCGACTTCACGGAGAATGTGCCCTCCTGCACCTATTACAATCCCCTTCTGTGATTCGCGCTCCACGAGGATCACTGCGGAGATGTCCACCAGCTCGCGGCCCTCCCGGCTGTTCATGTCCTCGACCACCACAGCCACCGAATGGGGAACCTCTTCCCGAGTCAGCTCGATGAGCTTCTCTCGCACGATCTCGGCGACAAGGAACTCCTCAGGGTGGTCGACGCGGACGTCCGGCGGGTAGTACTGTGGCCCCTCAGGGAGCACAGATGCGATTCCCTCAACCATGCCGCCGACGTTCTCACCGGTCAGTGCGGACACTGCGTACACCCTCTGGAACTCCGCGAGGCCGCGCGAGACTCCTTCCGCCCTGGCCCGGGCATCGGGCTTGACTGCATCGATCTTGTTCAGCACAAGCCAGCATGGAGTGGCTACCTCACGGAGGTAGGCGGCGGCTCTCTGATCCTCCTCGTGCCCCGGCCTGGTGGCATCTGCCACGAAGAGAATGAGGTCCACTTCCTCCATGGCCTCCCGGGCGGTCCGAACCATGTACTCCCCAAGGGCATGCCTCGGCCTATGGACACCCGGGGTGTCTATGAAGATCACCTGGGCAGACGGAAGGTTGACAACGGCCACCACGCGGTTCCGAGTTGTCTGGGGTTTGCGTGACACTATGGCCACCTTGGACCCGACGAGCCTGTTGACAAGCGAGGACTTACCGACGTTGGGCTTTCCGACCACAGCCACGAACCCGGACTTCATTCCATGTCCTCCCGGGAGAAGGCCGCTGGCAGCAGTTCGGCCACAGTCCGGATGACCCGGTCGCCGCTGTCCCCCGCCATGATCACTGGCATGTCCAACCCGAACTCGGACATGAACTGTCTGCAGACGCCGCACGGGCTCACAGGGTCAGCCCCTGTTCCTACCACGGCAAGTGCCTTGAAGTCCCGCTCTCCCTCGGAGATGGCCTTCACAAACGCTGTCCGCTCAGCGCAGATCGTCGCTCCGTAGGAAGCATTCTCAACGTTGCACCCGAGGTAGACTCGGCCGCTCGCCCCAAGCAAGGCTGCCCCGACCCGGAACTTGGAATACGGAACATATGCCCGCTCTCTTGCCTGGCGGGCTGCCTCCACAAGTTCATCCTCTCTTTCGATCACGCCTACTCCTCCCCGATCCCAATGACCCGGGTTCCCACAGGAACTATCTGAACCCAGGTGGTGCCCGGGACGAATTCCACCGGATCCCCGCTTTCCCGGGTGTAGGATGTGGTCTGGCCTTCCTGTCTGGCCCACCGGACCCTCTGCACCATTCCGCCCACCGACACTATAGCGTCCCCCGGCCCGGACAGGTCCATGGCCAGGCGGCCCTCTGAGTCAATGACGCGGGTGGGCACAAACTGAACCACCAAGTTGTCCGCTCTGAGTTGCCTGTTCGTATCCGGGTCAAAATGCGGCTTGCCGTTCATGAACCGGCCATATGTGCGGGTGTCAGCGTCGTACTCCCATTCGACGCGGTAGGACCTGTTGTACTCCACGCGGAGCGTGGGCACATCATCCGTGCCCACCGTTTCGGGTCCAGGGGAGAGTGCATAGACCATTCCCGATCTGGCAGACGTCGTCAGTACGCCTTTTCTCGCGGCAAGCGAAAGGAAGGTTTCGGGTGTCCCGAAGAGATTGTGTGGCGCGCTCCGGAGCCGATCCCTGTAGAACCCAGAAGGGTTCTTGATCTCGTCAAGAGCGGGGTATCTCATCCGGGATATCATGGACAACGCATCGGTGCTCCCTCCACAGTGCACCAGCATCACGCCGTGCTCTGCCGCAATGTCAACAATGTACGGCCTGACGCTCCTGATCGGGCCCACCGGTGTGTCGCCGTGCCCCGAGTACAGCGCGAGGAAACGCGTGATTCCACCCTCCGCGAGCATCTCATATACGATCGAGGCGCCCGCAAGGCCCCGGTGCGGCCGCGCGGCCGAGGAGTTTTCGATAACCACTGCGTAGTATTCGCGCTCCTCTCCCGGCGCCAATTCACTACCGTTCAGGGGGTCGCGAGGAGGCGGGGTGGGCGACGTGGGAGTACCCGCAACGGTCTCCTCCTGCCCGAACTGATCCACCACAGGGTGCGCTTGTTCCCGGTCGCGCAATCCCTGCGCAACCACCAAGAGAGCCACGACAACAACAAAGAAGCCCGCAAACAGCAGAGCACTCTGCGGGCGTGATCTCCTTCTCACCATGGCACTTCTCCCTTACGATAGGCCGCGAGCCTGACGTCGGACTCCCGGGTTATCTCGAGGCGCTTGCCAGTCCGCGCGAACCTGCTGGCAATGGGAGCTAGGCTCCTGGACAGGGCGTTTCCGTCGCCTACCGCATAGATGCGGATAGGGTTCACCGCGACCGGCCTCTGGTTGACCAGGACGATGGGGCCAATACACCGGACAGACGACACAGCTACAATCCGCTCATTCCCCACCTGAGCCCCGAGCGCGCCCGCCGCGAACAAAGCATTCAAGATGTCGAGCACATCCTTCTGGTGCACGATCTCATCCCAGGCATACCCAGACGCGGCGTCGTACGCCAGGGCTACGATGCCCGGTCCGGAAAGCTCGCCGAACCCCGAATCCGCCCGGAGCCTGGTGATGGAGGATACCAGATTGGCAATCTCACCAGAGAGCGCGGCGGCCCGCGCCATGGGGTTCACGGGGTCGAACGAGACTCGCCCCGATTCCACTCCGATCTCAATGGCATCCGGAGCGCGCGCGATAATCGGATCACTCGAGATTGCAGTCACGGTCGCCCGGCTCAAAACCCCTTGCCGATCCTCCACTCTCGCGTCGGTACCCGATGCCGTGATGAGGATGTAGGCCTCTGGACCTTTGTAGGAGGCTACTTGAGGGTCAGAAGCCAGGATCTCAGCTACCCGCTTTCCGGCCTCCTGCGCACGGTCTGTTCTGACTGCCCGGTGTAGCTCTGAGGCAAGCCCAGCCAGTTCACGCCCGACGTCCTCCCGGGTTCGTGCAGTCACCAGCCTCTGGGCCGCTCCTGCCAACACAGCGCCTGCCGAACCGACGCCAGAAGGCTCGTCTCGTTCAAGGAGCGCATAAGAAAGGTCTGCATAGACTCTCGCCCCGGCTCGGGCCATGTCCATACTGTCCAGTTCACCAGGGAGCCTGATGAGGCCCGCATGCCGCCCGATCACAACCGCGTCGAAGAGCAGCACGATGGAGGCCAGAAGCAAGAGGGCGAGCCGGTTGAGCCCGCCCAACCTGACCTCGCGTCGCCTGATTCGCCTCCACTTGATCATGCGACTACTGGGTGCGGTACGGCGATAGAGTAACGCTCGCAAGCCGCTCCACTTCCACTCTTATGCCCCAGCGTTTGAGGCTGTTTCTGATCAGGTCGAGACTGCTCTCCAGCACCTCGGGGTCACCCACAGCACGGATCAGAACTGGGTTGACCGGCACGGGCCTCTGATTCACGAGAACCTGGGGGCCAGCGGACCTGATGGAGGAGGTTGCTATTAGACGCTGGCCTCCAACCTCCACACCCTGCGCGCCGGCGGCGAAGAGCTCGTTGACTATGTCCCTGATGTCTTTCTCCTGAACGACCTCGTCCTTGGAGAATCCCCCTTCAGCGTCGTAGAGGCTCACCAGGATCCCCTGCCCGGTCAAAGACGAGTACCCTGCCGCACGGCGGAGTTCGTCTAGAGAGAGACGGAGCGAGTCCGCCTCATCCCGCAGCAACCTGATCCGGTCCTGCATGGTTCTGGGAGTGATCACGTTCGCCTTGCCGCCCGAGATCTCGATGTCGATGGGCGCGAGAAGACCTGGAAGGGCGGCGCTCTTCTGGATCATGTCAACTGCTTGGGACGACAGCACTCTCGCAGGGTCCTCTACGTTGATCCGCCCATCTTGCGTTGCGGAGACTGTGATCATGGCCTGTCCTGTGACAGCCAGAGTTTTGGGGTCCGAGTTTATGATTGCCAGGACGGCCTCGCGCCTTCTGTTCTCAAGCTCCCTCTCCATCACATCACCCGTCGCCCTGCCGTAATAGCCTATTATATAGGCTATCGCCTCGGGATCCGATGCCTTGGACACCTCGAACTTGAACTTGGCCAGAGCCTCCCGGACCGCGGTGTTTCGTTCCAAACCCAGCCTGCCAGCTTGTGATTCGTAGTACTCAGCAAGCGCCATCGCGCCTTCGCGCAGCAGCGTGGTGTCAGAAGCTTCCCCCGGGAAGGTTATGAGTTCGGCCGCACGGGCAAGGACAAGGATGTTGATGAATAGCAGGAGTATGATGACTCCAGTGAGCCACTGACGCAGACGTCGTGCGGATTTCCTGGTTCTGGATTTGGCTGCCATCCGATCTCACCTCACGAGGCGGGCGATGATGACAATAACGCGTGGGCCGAAGGTCAGCGCGCCCACGATGACCGACCCGATTGCCGAGATCAGTACCGCCCCGGCCGCCACGTTCTTCGCCTTCATGGCCAGAGGGTGGTATTCCGGTGTGACCAGGTCCACGCACGCCTCTACGGCGGTGTTGACAAGCTCAGCCGAGATCACCACCGTGGAGGCCAGGACGATCAGGCCGAGATCGACAGGTGAGAGCCCAAGGGCCGCGCCAGTCCCGACAGCGATCGCGGCGATGGCGAAATGCGCCCGGAGGTTCCGCTCGGCGCGCAGGGCGCCTGCGACGCCGAGCGCCGCGAATCTGAAACTCTCAACGAGGTTCGTCGCTCTCATCAGATTCGCCTCCGCTTTACCGGGTGAGGCGCAGGTCCGTGAGGATCGATTCCTCCATCTCTGTCATCTTCCGAGCATCCGCGTCGTCCTCGTGGTCGTACCCTACCAGGTGAAGGACTCCGTGGACAGTGAGATAGCAGACCTCGCGCTCAACAGAGTGCCCATACTCTTGCGCCTGGGCCTCTGCCCTTGGAAGGGAGATGACCACGTCTCCAAGGAGGTCCTCGAAAGGCCACATGGTGGCTTCTTCCTCGCCTTCCTCGGCTGGCGTGATGGTGCCACAATCGGGGGGCAGCTCAAGTTCGGTCCCGGCCTCGGTATCCTCAGTCAGCTCCGCCGGGTCCTCGAG
>JANLFS010000033.1:11084-19154 GCA_024655925.1 Bacillota bacterium
GACCCGGCGGAGCTGACTGAGGATACCGAGGCCGGGTCCTCGAGCGGAAACGACAGGACGTCGGTGGGGCCCGGTATCCCTCGGTAAGTTTCGTTCAAGGAAGCGATCTCTTCGTCGTCAACAAAGGAGACTGTCACTTCGAGATCGTCGCGCCCAAGTGTCCTTATGAGTGTAATTTGAACTGCCTCCCTTATGGTGTCTTCAAGATGTCCCCCGATCTGCACTTTCCGCTGCCGGTTCACTATCTCCACTGTCAAGAACGATCTTCCTCCCCTCCGCCTCCCGCGTCTCTTTCGGCAGGAGGTCCGGGTACTCCACTCTCTCATGGTAGACCCCGGAGAGCACATCCATGAAGGCGGATTCTATAACATGGAGGTCCCGCAGGGTCAGGTTGCACTCGTCGAGCTGCCCATCAGTGAGCCTCTCTCGAATTATCTTCCTGACGACGCTGTTGACCTGCCAGGGTGAAGGCTCAGCCAGGGCACGGACTGCGGCTTCAGTGGAGTCGGCCAACATCACGATGGCCGCCTCCTTAGTCTGAGGTTTGGGGCCTGGGTACCTGAAGTCCTTCTCTTCAACACACAGGTCCTTCTCACTCTCCGTGGCCCGGTAGTAGAAGAAGGACACCAGGCTAGTCCCGTGGTGTTGCTGTATGACATCGACAACAGGCATCGGCAACCGGTACTGCCTGGCCAGATCCACCCCGTCCTTGACGTGCGACGTTATGATCAGAGTCGACAGAGACGGGTTGATCCTATCGTGCGGGTTCCCCTGAGTGAACTGGTTCTCCGAGAAGAAGTACGGCCTTCTGAGCTTCCCACAATCATGGTAGAGCGCCCCCACTCTGACCAACAGCGCGTCAGCTCCGACCGCCTGCGCCCCCGTTTCGGCCAGGTTGCCTACGAGGATAGAATGATGGTAGGTACCCGGAGCCTCCAGAAGCAGCCTTCTGAGCAGAGGGTGGCCTGGGTTCGCCAATTCCAGGAGGCGCAGCGGAGACGTCACGCCGAAGATCGCCTCGAAAAACGGCAGAGAACCCAGGGTCATCACGGTCGATATTATACCATTGACAATGCCTAGATACCACCTGCCAACAATCTCCGGTTGTCCGAAGGCGAAACCGTAGAACACGGATGTCGCCACCGCCGCAGCACTCACCGACACCACCGCCCGGGTCATGCTCGCCCGGTCCCGAGAACCGGGAACGCTGTAAGCTCCGGCAGCTCCCGCCATCAGCGCGGTGAGGGCGGCAAACATGTCCCCGTGGAGCAGGAACCCGACCAGAATGGAGACGGTCACATTCGCCACTAGTGCCATCTCCAGGGACAGGAGAGACGAAATAACCATAGCCGTGAACGCGACAGGCACCAGATGTGGAGCAGCATCAGGCGCCACTTCAGCCAGGACACTTGCCGTCGCCAGAGTGATGATGCCTGTCACAGAGATCAGCACAAGAGCGCTCCTGCTCGAAGAGGCGTGAGGGCTGAATGTCCTGATGTACAGGGCGGAGTACCCTATCGCCGCCGCAGTCACAGCGAATATGCCGAGCCACACCTTGATGCTTCCTCGGGACCCCAGAACCCCGAGGTCTGTCAGGATCGCTATGTGTTCCTCAGTGGCAGGATCGCCTTTTCTGATGACGCTCTGCCCTTTCTGAATGTAGACGGGTTGCACCCGGCTTGCCTGTTCCTCAGCAGCGCGTTCCACAAGCCCCAGGTCAAGTGAGAGGTTAGGGGTGAGCGCAGCCACCACCACACGGGACACGGGTTTTATGACATCTTCGGGCAGGCCCAACCGGCTGAGGTCCTCCGGGATCCCCGATGCGACCGAGGGGATGTTGGCCTCGGTGATCCTTACATTGCGCATAGTATTGCCTACGAGGGACACTGCAGTTTCCCTGGCTTGTTTGAACAAGGGCTCGTCCATTGCAATGAACTGGACCAGATCCTCCCACGAAATCGACAGGCCTCCGGCCTCGCGCAGACGCTGCTCAGCTCCCTGTGCCGCGTTCGTGGTGCTAGATGCGGCGTCCGCCCGAGCAGCCTCGATCGCGTCGAAGACCTCTTCCACCGACTCCTCTGCCACATAGGAGAAAGCCGGGTTGATCTGGTAATTCGCCGCAGAGCTGGGAGCGTTCCGCAGGAACGTACGCCTTGCCTCATCCTGCAACCGCTGGGTGGCCAAACGGTTCACTATGCTGCGGTGGGCCTGAATGTCGCGTTTTGCTGGGCTACCCACCTCCAGCACAACTGTCCGCGGGAGGAGGACTGTGGAAACCACGAAAGAGGACACCACCACCGCGGCCAGGGCGATGACCAATCTGTTCCCGGCTATGCTGCCGAGTCTCCCGAGGAGACGCGTGGCCTTCCTCTCCCGCGATGGTTCGGCCATCTAGTCTCACCTCTCATCGGTCCTGTCTTCTGCGTGGTCCACCCGCCCAGTGTCGAACTTCTCGTACGCCCGGATTATCTTCTGGACCAACTCGTGTCTGACCACATCTTGGTCAGTCAGGTATACGAACTCGATCCCCTCTATGCCTGCAAGGACTGTCTGGACCTCCTCGAGCCCCGAGAACCGCCGGCGAGGGAGGTCTATCTGAGTGATATCCCCGGTGACCACTGCTTTAGATGAGAACCCCAGCCTTGTCAGGAACATCTTCATCTGCTCCGGGGTGGTGTTCTGCGCCTCGTCCAAGATGATGAAGGAGTCATCGAGGGTCCTCCCGCGCATGTAGGCAAGGGGCGCTATCTCTATCACTCCCCGCTCCCGGAACTTCTCGAAGACATCGATCCCCAGGATATCGAACAGAGCGTCATATAGCGGCCTCAGGTACGGGTCGACCTTCTCCTGAAGATCCCCCGGCAGAAACCCCAACTTCTCTCCGGCTTCCACGGCAGGCCGGGTGAGGACTATCCGGCTGACCTCCTTGGCCTTCAGAGACGCGATTGCCATCGCCATGGCAAGGTAGGTCTTGCCGGTCCCAGCCGGTCCAATTCCAAATACGATGTCGTTCTTCCTCATGGCATCCACGTACTGCTTCTGCCCAATGGTCCGCGCCCTGATCTGCTTTCCGCGGGCTGTCACCTGGATCACATCGCCCAAGACGGAAGCCAGTGTCTCAGGCTTCCCGCTCTGGGCAAGCATCACTGCATACCTGGTCTCGCGACCAGACACCCGGTTGCCGGACCTGACCGCGGTCTGCAGATCGGCCAGGACTCTCATGGCCTTGTCCACTTCTCCCTGAGGTCCGACGACGGTGACCTCATTGGCTCGTGCGACTATCTTGCACCCCAGAAGCCTCTCCACGAGTTTCAGGTTCTCATCCCTGTTGCCGAAGACCTCCATGGCTTCGGCGATGTCAACCGCGTGGAACTTGGCCTCGACCACTTGCGCGTTCAAATGCGACTGTTCCCTCCTAAATCCTGGCCTTCCCTCTCGACCGGGACTGCAATCTCCTCCAGAGTTTCCACTATCACGCGCACCCGGACCTCGTCCGGCTCCAGGGCTTCATCAGAAACCGACACGTTCGTTGCCATGATCCGAACGTCCTCAAGCAGACCGCGACACGCGGCTTGGAGGGCAATGTCCCTCGCCATCACCAGAGCCTCCGCTCGTGAGAGCCTCACCTCTGAGACATGAATCTCATGCTGGGTGATGGTGGTGATTTCTACGGAAGCCTGCCCGTCCCTCTTTATATCGAACCTTCTGACAAGCTCCTCAGTATCGTAGGCGGCAAATCGCGGCCACGGTCCTACAGTAAACGATATGCGGCCGGCCCGAACCCGGTAGAAGGACCTGGACCTCCCAGTCCTGATGCGCTCCTGCACCAATAGCGGGACGGACGCCGACCCCTCATGCCACACGCGCGCCTGGACGAAGGCCCTTGCGTGGACGGGCTTCTCGCCATCACGCTCTGCAGGCCTTCCCCTTACCAGCACTTGTCCGGCGGTGACCGTGTCCCCCTCTGCCACCAAAGGGTCACCGGTGAGGAGGATGAGCCTGGATATCACCCCATCCACTCGCGCGACGATGTCTATTACACCCTCGGGCATCTCGGGAAGTGCCTTCTCGACGAGGCGGACTACCAACGAAGTGCCCTGGATCTCGACCCCTGCCCACGCCAAGCCCTCAACCGACCTCATCACTTCGCGCCTGAGCATGTCGCAGTCGATAGTCGACCTCCAGGCCCAACGCCTCGCGCCGAGCTCTTCCAGAACCCTCCGCACCTGCGCGGAATCAACAGATTCAGCCCCGACTACTTCCACAGTCCATACCACCGCCGAGAGGCCGTAGAGGGTGGCAAGAAAGATAACAACCCCGAGCGATAGGAGTTTCCTGGAACTCATGCGGGCGAGCAGAAAAGGGCCTCCCACCCGGGCATCGATGGTCGCCCGGCACCCGCACGCGGCGAGAAGCGGCCTGAGTGCCCTGTAGCCGTCCAGGCTGACCCGGGCCACCATGAACCCCGGGCCCGCCATGCTGATGTCCCACAACTCCACATGGTGCGTCGCAGCGAGGTTGACGAGTTTCTCTGGCATCCTGCCTGTGACTTTGATTATAACATATCCCCTGAGCCAAGCCCACAGGCCGGATCCTGCCACTTCAGGATACCTCCCAGCCCACGAACTCCAATGCCCGAAACCGTCCGTCCACGACTATCTGGTCGCGGCTGATGGCCCGGATGATCAAGCCAGATCCGGCGATCATCAGTTCTCCGCCTGGAGTCTGCACCCTGATCCGGCCCTGGGCGTACTCGGTGATACCTTTGTGGTTTTCCAGGACCAGCCTGGTGTTTCCCTGGAGAGTGACACGGGGGAGGTCGAGGGCGATGTCCTTCGGGATCTCGAGGAACTCCGAGACGCGGCCCACGATCCGCCTGGACCGACGTGGTTGCATCCGGCCACCTCCGATCGGGGTCCTCTATGGAGTGTATTCCCCCGCCTCGCACCTGATGCAGCCTATGTCTCGTCGGAAATGGCAGTCTGGGAAGTCAACCCTGCTGCAGGCAGCGTATGCCCGTCGGCGAGCAGTCTCGATGATGTCTCCTGTGGCGGTCACCGCAAGCACTCTCCCACCTGCGCTCACCAGCACTCCCTCACGGGAGGATGTGCCGGCGTGGAAGATGACCACCTCGGGTGGAAGGTCCGAAGGCAGGTGAATGGGAATCCCGGTGGGGTACGGTCCAGGGTACCCCGGGCTTGCCATCACCACAGACACGCACGCACTCGCCTGAAACTCGCATGCCGCCCCGGCGAGCTCACCGTGGCATGCCGCGAGAAGGAGATCCGCCAGGTCCGTCTCGAGCAACGGAAGGATCGCCTCAGTCTCGGGGTCGCCGAACCTGCAGTTGAACTCGAGGACCTTGGGTCCCTCCCGGGTCAGCATCAATCCAGCGTACAGCACACCGACGAACGGTGTGCCCGACCGGGCAAGCTCGGCCACGGCCGGCTCGAGGATCTCCCGATGCACCCGATCAAGACCTTCCGGGCTCAAATGCGGGGACGGCGCCACCGCTCCCATGCCTCCGGTGTTCGGCCCGGTGTCTCCGTCACCCACTCGCTTGTGGTCCTTGGCCGGTAAGAGTGAACACACGTGTTCCCCGTCACTGATCCCGAGCACGCTCACCTCAACGCCTTCGAGACGTTCTTCCAGGAGGATCCTTCCGGCGGACTGCGGATTGGCCCGGCAGAGCTCATAGACGGCCATCTCGGCCTCTTGGGCCGTCTCTGCCACCGCCACGCCTTTTCCGCCCGCAAGCCCGTCGAGTTTCACCACAACCTCCCCTCCCATACCCCGGGCGGCGGCCGCGGCTTCCTCAGGTGATGAGAATATCTGACACTGGGCGGTGGGGATCCCGGCCCGGACCATCAGCTCCTTCGCCCAGGACTTGGAGGACTCCACCCTGGCCGCAGCCTGCGTCGGACCGAAGGCGACGAGTCCCGTACGGGTCAGGGCGTCCACGATCCCGAGGGCAAGAGGGGCCTCGGGGCCCACAACTACGAGGTCACATTCCCTGCCCTGGGCGAAGTCGACTATCCCTTCAATATCTGTGACAGAGACCGGCACACACTGAGCCAAGGCTGCCATTCCCGGGTTCCCGGGGGCAGCGAAGATTGTGCCCACGTTCGGGCTTTGGGCCAGCTTCCACGCGATCGCGTGTTCCCTGGCGCCTGACCCAACCACGAGGACACTCAATGGATGCGACATGCCCTTGCCCCCTAGTGCCTGAAGTGCCTCATCCCGGTGAAGACCATGGCGATCCCCCGGGCGTTGCAGGCGTCGATGCTCTCTTGGTCGCGTACGGACCCGCCCGGCTGGATGATGGCGGTCACACCCGCCTCCGCCGCAGCCTCCACCGTGTCGGAAAACGGGAAGAAGGCGTCGGACGCCATTACAGAACCTGATGCGCGGCTGCCAGCCGCCCCGATCGCGATCCTGGCCGCACCGACCCGGTTCATCTGTCCTGCGCCGATCCCGACCGTGCCTCGCCCGGACCAGAGCACAATTGCATTGGATTTGACGTGCCTCACTACTTTCCAAGCACGCTCAAGCTGGGCAAACTCGTCCTCATCTGGGGTGCGCCTCGTGGGTACCGTCATCTTCGACCGGTCCAGCTTAGCCGTGTCTGGCTCTTGTGCGAGAAACCCGCCCAGCACGGACTTGATGTCGATTCCTGAGGGGTGAGCCATCGCCGCCTCAGGCATATCGAGGATCCTCAGAGCCGGCCGGCGGCCCAGCACCTCTACGGCGTCACCGTCGAATCCGGGGGCGATCACGACTTCCAGGAACAGCTTGGAGATCTGCTCGGCGACGGCTCTGTCGACTCGCCTGTTCACCGCGACTATCCCGCCGAAAGCCGAGACAGGATCTCCTTCAAGCGCGGTCATATACGCATCGAGAACGCTCTCCCCTACCCCCACTCCGCACGGGTTCAAGTGCTTGACTATGACTGCAGCAGGCTCCTCGAACTCCCTGACTGTCCGAACGGCAGTGTCAGCGTCGAGGAGGTTGTTGAACGAAAGCTCTTTCCCGCCGAGCTTGCGGGCGGACGCCAGGCCGGATGCCGGCCGTCCGGCATCTTGGTAGAAAGCCGCTGCTTGGTGGGGGTTCTCGCCGTATCGCAAAGACTGGACACGGATGCCACCGAAAACAAATCTGGCCCCGAGCAGCGCAGGGCCTTCAAGTCTGCGGGCTTGCCCCGCCAGGCGCGAGGAGAAGTAGGCTGCGACTGAAGCGTCGTATGCGGCGGTGTGAGCAAACGCCTCGGCCGCAAGTATCTCTCGGGTCTCCTGGGATACTTCCCCCCGCTCCCGTATCTCCTCCAGGATCGACGGGTAACGTGCAGGGTCCACGATGACCGCCACCCGCTCATGGTTCTTCGCCGCCGCCCTCAACATGGAAGGGCCTCCGATGTCTATGTTTTCCACAGTCTCCTCGTGGGTTGCGCCCCTCGCCACAGTCTGGTCGAAAGGATAGAGGTTCACGGCTACGATCTCAATGGGGTCAATCCCTGCTCGTTGGATCTGACTCATGTGGTCTGGAGTCTGCCTCGCAAGAAGGCCTGCATGTATCCGCGGATGGAGAGTCTTGACCCTTCCGTCCAGCATCTCGGGGAAACCCGTAACCTCTGACACTTCTGTGACCCGAACGCCTGCCTCCCCAAGCGCGCGGGCTGTTCCCCCCGTGGACACGATCTCGAACCCCACGCTCAAAAGACCCTGGGCGAACCCCACTACTCCTTCTTTGTCGTAGACGCTTATGAGCGCTCTCCGCTTGCCCAATCCCGAACACTCCCTCCCAAACAGAACCTCTTGATTACGTCCACCAGCAGGATGTGCTCCTGCTCCAGTATCCGCATGGATAGCGTCTCGACATCATCCCCCGGCAGCACAGGGACGACCCGCTGGTCAATGATGGGTCCGGTATCCACGCCGCGGTCCACAAAATGGACGGTGCAACCGGTGTATCGGACGCCGTGTTCTAAGGCCTGCCTCTGCGCATTGAGCCCCGGGAACGAAGGAAGCAGCGATGGGTGGATGTTTATGACCCTTCCCTCGAACCTCGAAAGGA